>NZ_JBFRNX010000012.1:0-301163 GCF_041471165.1 Shewanella sp. 10N.261.52.F9 | reverse complement strand
AGCTGAGCTACATCCGCTCACTAAAACATTTATCACGACAATAGAAATGGTGCGGATGGGAGGATTCGAACCTCCGACCGCCTGGTTCGTAGCCAGGTACTCTATCCAGCTGAGCTACATCCGCATCGTTGTCTATTGTAAGAAATGGCGGAGAAGGAGGGATTCGAACCCTCGATGGGAGTTAAAGCCCATACTCCCTTAGCAGGGGAGCGCCTTCGGCCACTCGGCCACCTCTCCGTTTCTTGGCGCACATATTACTGTCTGCCGAAAATAAGTCAAACCCTTTTTAAGAAACCATTTCCGTTTGAGGTGTTTTTAAGCATCTTGATGCTATAACAATCTAACTCCCCTTAAAAGTTGGCTTTTATAGGTGATTAAACTCAATTTCAATTATCTAAACTGAATAAAACTCGTTACGGAGCCGCTTTTATAAATCTAAAATTTTTACTAAAAAGCGTGTGGCAAACAAATTTATCTCCATTAAAGCTCTTCTTAACGCTGCAGCCTCAACTGAAACTATCAATTATTAGCTCTAGTAAAGCAGAAACATCTTTATAAAAAGCCAAACACTCCCCTAACTAAAGGAGTTAGCTTGCCAAATAAAGACCTTTACCACTCAAGCAAAAAAGCCCCTCCTAATTTATGAGTACAAAGATTTAAAATCGCGACAAAATAGACGATATAAAAACTAGTCGGTCTATAATAAGTACTGATGTGCGATAAACGCTGCCGTCGTCGATTGGCGTGCCTGACTTTTCAGACTGAATGCGGTGGTAAATCTCTTCACGTTAGGTTCATTACGTAGAAGAGACTTCTGCTATTCGTTTATCCAATCAACTAAAGCAGAGTTAAGCTAATAAAAAAGCCAGTTGCTTAACAACTGGCTTCTAGAATTCTTAAATCATTCTGATACAGATCAGAAGTTGCCGCCTTCAGATGGCGTGCCTGACTTTTCAGACTGAATGCGCTGGTAAATCTCTTCACGATGTACAGAGACTTCTTTAGGTGCATTTACACCAATTCTTACTTGGTTACCTTTAACGCCTAATACAGTGACTGTTACTTCGTCACCAATCATCAGTGTTTCACCAACACGACGAGTCAATATCAGCATTACTTTGCTCCTTTAGTTCCTAATTCTGCTTTATACGGCATTATTCCGTTATATTTGTATTATAAGGTTAGCTTAGTACAAATTAACAGTATTCTATTGGAAAAGCGTCAAATAATTACACCTTTTCGGGTATTTAATCACAGTTTTTCAGTTGAAACCTTTTTAACCACTTTAAGAATAACTTTTATCCCTTGCGGCTATTATCAAGCGTTAACATTAAACTAGCATGAATTAATACATTCCCCAAATCAAAGCCCACATTATTCAAACTTTATACAAACAACTCCCTAATAGTGCTGATAAAAAGTACAACTACATTCAACATAAGCCAATTAACGCCAATGCCGTTTTTTATACTCAAAAATGGTCATTCTTCGAAATCATGGTAGATAAAAACTAATTCGACCAAATTTAGGCAAATAGTCCAATAAACTGCCTTATAGAAATGGAAAGAACTGCTTTACAGCTATAAAAAACGCCCTCAAGGGGCGTTTTTAAGCTTAAAATTTAATGGTTAAGCAAGCTTAGCGGTGATCCACGGTAGCACTTGCTCTAAAGCTGTATCTAGGTTTTCAGGTTGGCTACCGCCAGCCTGAGCCATATCAGGACGTCCACCGCCCTTACCGCCAACCTGAACAGCAATTGATGCAACCAATTCACCCGCTTTAACTTTGCCAGTTAGATCCTTAGTTACACCTACAATCAGGTTAACCTTGTCTTCACCCGCAATAGCTAATACTACAATACCTGATTGTAGCTTTTGCTTAAGCTCATCTTGTAAGCCGCGAAGCGCACCAGCATCGACACCTTCAAGCTTTTTAACAAGCACTTTAGCACCGTTTACATCAACGGCTTCACCAGCAAGGTCAGCACTTGTTGCTGCAGCTAATTTATCTTTTAACTGCGAAAGTTCTTTTTCAAGCTGCTTTGTTTTATCAAGCTGTGCTTTAAGCTTAGCAACAACCGATGCACTATCACCTTTCAATAATACAGCCGCTTCTTCAAGCTCTGCCTGTTGCTTAGCAACATAGGCCATAGCTGCTGCGCCAGTTACCGCTTCAATACGACGTACACCAGCAGCAATACCGCCTTCTGATGTGATCTTGAATAGTCCGATATCACCAGTACGACCGACGTGAGTACCACCACATAGTTCGATAGAGAAGTCGCCCATAGTCACAACACGTACTTCAGCATCGTACTTTTCGCCGAACAGTGCCATTGCACCTTTTTCTTTAGCGGTTTCAATGTCCATTACTTCAGCTGTTAGCTCGTGGTTACGACGAATTTGCGTATTCACTAGCTCTTCAACTTCTTTTAGTTCGTGAGCTTTTACGCCTTCAAAGTGAGAGAAGTCAAAACGTAAACGTTCAGGGTCAACTAAAGAACCTTTCTGGCTTACGTGAGTACCAAGTACCTGACGTAGAGCCGCATGTAGAAGGTGAGTCACTGAGTGGTTTAGTTCAGTTCTATGACGTAATTTTTTATCAACATTAGCCGCTACAACTTGACCAACCTTGATAGACCCCGCAGCTACACGGCCGATATGACCAATTGCTTGAGCGTACTTTTGTGTATCAGTAACTGTGAATTCAGCACCATCAGCAATCAATACGCCTTTATCGCCACACTGACCACCAGACTCACCGTAAAACGGTGTGTTGTCTAATACGATAACAACATCATCGCCAGCAATAGTGCTATCAACTGACTCACCCGCTTTAAAAATTGCAGTTACAGTCGCTTGGTTATTTAGCTCAGTGTAACCAGTAAAACAGCTTTCCTCTTCAATTTTCAGACCTTCGTTATAGTCTGTCTCGAATTGACCTGCAGCTTGTGCACGGCTGCGCTGCTCAGCCATTGCAGCTTCAAATCCTGCTTCATCAACAGTAATATCACGTTCACGACATACGTCAGCAGTTAAATCTACTGGGAAACCATAAGTATCATAAAGTTTGAATGCTGTTTCGCCATCTAGCACCTTAGTCGTTAACTCGTTTAGCGCTGCATCCAAAATACCTAAGCCGCGCTCTAGAGTACGAGCAAATTGCTCCTCTTCAGCTTTCAGTGATTTCTCAACAATCGCTTGGGTTTCTTGTAAACCTTTTGCAGCATCAGCGCCCATCACTTCAATAAGAGTTGGAACCAGCTTGTAGAAGAAGCTTGCAGTCGCACCTAGCTTGTTACCATGACGCACTGCGCGACGAATAATACGACGAAGCACATAACCCCGACCTTCATTTGACGGCATTACACCATCGGCAATTAGGAATGCACATGAACGAATATGGTCAGCAATAACGCGTAGAGACTTATTCTCAAGATCTGTAACGCCTAGTATTTCCGCTGTTTTCTTGATTAATGCTTGGAAAATATCGATTTCATAGTTTGAATGTACACCCTGCATAATCGCAGCGATACGCTCAATACCCATACCAGTATCAACAGATGGCTTAGGTAGCGGTAACATTTCACCGTCAGCCTGGCGGTTGTATTGCATAAATACGATGTTCCAAATTTCAATGAAACGATCGCCATCTTCTTCTGGAGTACCTGGGCGCCCCCCCCAAATGTGATCGCCATGATCATAGAAAATTTCAGAACATGGACCACATGGACCAGTGTCCCCCATCTGCCAGAAGTTATCTGATGCGTAAGCAGCGCCTTTATTGTCGCCGATACGGATAATATTTTCAGCTGCAACACCTATCTTCTTATTCCAGATCTCGAATGCTTCGTCATCTGTTTCATAGATAGTGACGCATAGGCGCTCTTTTGGCAGTTTTAATTCTTCTGTAAGGAATGTCCATGCGAAATGAATAGCTTCTTCTTTAAAGTAATCGCCGAAACTAAAGTTACCTAACATTTCAAAGAATGTGTGGTGACGAGCAGTGTAACCAACGTTATCTAAATCGTTGTGCTTACCACCTGCACGTACACAGCGCTGTGAAGACGTTGCACGAGAATAGCTACGCTTATCTGCACCCAAAAACACATCTTTAAACTGGTTCATACCCGCATTAGTAAAAAGCAGTGTTGGGTCGTTCGCTGGAACGAGAGAACTACTATCTACTACCTGGTGACCATTTGTGCGGAAATATTCCAAAAAAGCACTTCGCAGTGCTGCAGTGGTTTGATACATGAAACCGTCCTGAATTAGGTTGTGCAAATAGCCCTTAACGAGCTGAGAGATAAATTTTTATGGATAGCATTATAAGCAGAGTCATGGCTAACAACCAGCCCTGTTGATACAAAACTGCTTCGCTAATAAAGAAATTACAGCTAGAGGAGAGTTGCTAGGCAACTAAATAGATTTATTAGCTCAATGTTACTCATGTACTATAACCAATCAGCCACTAAATTAGCCTGCGTCAATAGCTTTATAAACACCATAAAAAAAATCGCGGATTGCAAACAGCAGCTCCGCGATGATTAAGTTGACTAGTCAATAAGCAATATTAATGCTTACAACAAGCTAAGTGGTTCATCCACTAGTAATATCGGTCTTAGAAAACTTCACCCGTTTCTAAATCCACATTGTCACCAGCCGTGTCTGCCGCATTACCAGCATCAGCAGTATCTTTCTCACCATTGCCCAAAAGCATAGCGCGCAATGTTGTTTCAATTTCATTTGAAATTGCTGGGTTTTCGATAAGGTACTTACCAGCGTTAGCGCGGCCTTGGCCAATCTTGTCACCTTTGTAGCTATACCAAGCACCTGACTTTTCAATTAACTTGTGTACAACACCTAAGTCAACTAACTCACCAGTGCTGTTGATACCTTGACCGTATAGGATTTGGAATTCAGCTTGCTTAAATGGTGCTGCAATCTTGTTTTTCACAACTTTAACGCGAGTTTCGTTACCAATCACTTCTTCACGGTCTTTAATCGCACCAGTACGACGGATATCTAGACGAACAGAAGCGTAAAACTTAAGTGCGTTACCACCGGTTGTTGTTTCTGGATTACCGAACATTACACCAATTTTCATACGGATTTGGTTAATGAAGATAAGCAAAGTATTTGACTGCTTAAGGTTACCTGCAAGCTTACGCATTGCTTGGCTCATCATACGTGCCGCTAAGCCCATGTGAGAGTCACCAATTTCGCCTTCAATTTCAGCTTTTGGTGTCAATGCTGCTACTGAGTCGACAATAATAACGTCAACCGCACCACTGCGAGTCAGAGCATCACAGATCTCAAGCGCTTGCTCACCAGTATCAGGTTGAGAACAAAGTAAGTTATCAATATCCACGCCAAGCTTTTTAGCATAGATAGGGTCAAGTGCGTGTTCAGCATCAATAAAGGCACAAGTTTTACCTTGTTTTTGAGCTGCAGCAATCACTTCCAATGTCAGTGTTGTTTTACCAGATGATTCGGGACCGTAGATCTCTACGATACGACCCATTGGTAATCCGCCAGCACCTAAAGCAACATCCAAAGCAAGCGAACCTGTAGAAATAGTTTCTACATCCATTGAACGGTCTTCACCTAACTTCATGATTGAGCCTTTACCAAACTGCTTCTCAATCTGACCTAGAACGGCGTTCAGTGCTTTCTCTTTATTTGGATCTGTCTTCATTCCTATATCCTCTGGAGCACAGTGCGATCTGATATTGGCACTGTATTATCTATTCGGTGACGACTCGTTAAGCCTTGGCTAGAGCCTCAATATGAAACTAGTATACTGTACAATCATACAGTATCAAGTGCTGTGTAAAAATATTTTACAAATACATATGAATCAAATACTTACTAATCTTAAACAGTAATGCACAGTATTTTATTCACCAAACACTGTAAGAATTACGCCTAAAGCTCACAAAATATTGTTAAGATTAGCGCCAAGATTGTGTAAGGCGCTACTAGACGCCGCAGTAAAATGACAGGCAAATAAAATCGATGACTGCTATTGATCCTCAAGGTTTAGAAAAACATACCCCAATGATGCGTCAGTATCTCACTCTAAAAGCTCAGCATCCTGATATGTTGCTCTTTTACCGTATGGGTGATTTCTATGAACTCTTTTATGAAGACGCCAAACGTGCATCAGAGTTACTTGGGATCTCTCTTACAGCTCGAGGCAAGAGCGGTGGTGACCCTATTCCTATGGCTGGTTTGCCTTACCATGCGGTTGAGGGCTATTTAGCTAAATTAGTGCAACTACGCGTTTCAGTGGCAATTTGCGAACAAGTCGGCGACCCTGCCACATCAAAGGGCCCGGTCGAACGTAAAGTCGTTCGTATCGTGACCCCTGGCACTTTAACTGATGAAGCACTATTACAAGAGCGTCAAGACAACCTTCTTGCTGCACTTTATCAAGGTAAAACAGGTTATGGTTATGCCACTTTAGACGTGGCATCTGGACGTTTTGTAATTACAGAACTTGCCAATACCGAAGCCTTAGAAGCTGAGCTACAGCGCACTAACCCTGCAGAGCTACTATACAGCGAAGACTTCTCGCAAATGAGCCTGATTGCAGGTATGAACGGTACTCGCCGTCGCCCAGAGTGGGAGTTCGACTATGATACCTGCCATCGCCTTTTATTGAACCAGTTTGGCACTAAAGACTTACGCGGCTTTGGCATCGAAGACGCAAGACTATCGCTGCAAGCAGCTGGCTGCTTAATGCAATACGTTAAAGACACTCAACGCACTGCACTGCCGCATATCAACTCGATTGTACGTTTTAATCAGTCAGACAGTATCGTTTTAGATGCTGCGACCCGTCGCAACCTTGAGCTCACCGTAAACCTCCAAGGTGGCCGCGATAATACTCTTGCTTCTGTGCTTGATAACACTGTTACCCCTATGGGCAGCCGTATGTTGCAGCGCTGGATCCACCAACCACTGCGTAACCATGAAATCATTCGTGCAAGACAAGCCTCAATTGAAGAGTTATTGGGTAACGGCAATCATGAAATTCTTGCCGAAGATTTAAAAGCCCTAGGCGATATTGAACGTATAACCGCACGTATTGCATTACGTAATGCACGCCCTCGAGATTTTGCTCGTTTACGTCAGGCACTGGCGTTATTACCGCAACTGCAGCAAACATTAACTCAGGCAAATGCACCGCACCTTCAATACTTATCTCAGGTCATTGGCGAGTTTCCACTAGAACTTGAGCTATTATCTAATGCCGTTGTTGATAACCCACCAATGCTGATCCGAGATGGTGGCGTTATCCGTGAAGGCTACAATCAAGAGTTAGATGAATGGCGTAAATTAAGTGAAGGCGCCACAGATTACCTACACGAACTTGAAGCGCGTGAAAAAGAGCAGACAGGGATCTCGACGTTAAAAGTCGGTTATAATCGCGTGCACGGTTACTACATAGAAGTGAGCCGTCGCGAATCTGACTTAGTGCCACTAAGTTACCAACGTCGACAAACCCTGAAAAATACCGAACGCTATATTATTCCTGAGCTGAAAGAGCACGAGGAAAAAGTATTATCAAGCCAAGGCAAAGCACTCGCGCTTGAAAAGCAGCTCTGGGAAGAGTTGTTTGATCTTATCTTACCAAAACTACATGAGTTACAAGACTTTGCTCAAGCAGCCGCAGAATTAGACGTACTGTGTAACTTTGCTGAGCGTGCTGAAAGCTTTAATTACCATTGCCCAGAGTTAACTGCCACGCCGGGAATTCAAATAGAAGCCGGTCGTCATCCAGTTGTCGAGCAAGTAAGTAAGAGCCCATTTATTGCTAACCCAGTAACTCTGAACAATGCGCGTAAAATGCTTGTGGTTACAGGTCCAAATATGGGCGGTAAATCAACTTATATGCGTCAAGTCGCTTTAATTACTTTGATGGCACATATTGGCTGCTACGTACCAGCTGAACACGCTGTCATTGGCCCAGTCGATCGGATCTTCACCCGTATTGGTGCATCAGATGATCTTGCTTCAGGCCGCTCAACCTTCATGGTGGAAATGACGGAAACAGCCAATATCTTACATAATGCCACAACTAATAGTTTGGTATTGATGGATGAGATCGGCCGCGGTACATCGACCTATGACGGCCTTTCTCTTGCTTGGTCTGCAGCAGAGTATTTAGCCAAACACTTGCAAGCGATGACACTATTTGCCACGCACTACTTTGAACTGACGCAACTGCCTGAACAGTTAGAAAATGTTGAAAACGTGCACTTAGATGCGGTAGAACACGGCGATAGCATTGTGTTTATGCATGCCGTTCAAGAAGGTGCAGCGAGCCGTAGTTATGGCTTACAGGTTGCGGCGCTAGCTGGTGTGCCTAACTGTGTGATTAGCGCTGCTAAACATAAGCTACACCAGCTTGAAAGCCGTGATCATGATGTACAGCAAAATAGCGAACAGCAAAATACCCAACAGAGCATGAGTTTTGCCCCTAGTGCCCCATCTCCAGCTCTAGAAGCACTGCAAAAACTCAATCCCGATGAGCTAACGCCAAGACAAGCACTGGATTACTTGTATAACCTTAAGAAGTTAGCGCTTTAAAATGGCTGAATAATAGACACAAAAAAAGCGCAGCTTATACTGCGCTTTTTATTTATCTCATCTCATAACGAGACTATATATCATGCTTTAGTTTTATGCTTTAAAAATGGCTTCTACAGAAAGACCTTGTGCCCCAAGTAAGTCTTTCAGGCGCTTAAGCGCCTCAACTTGAATTTGACGAACTCTTTCACGGGTTAAACCAATCTCTTTACCGACATTTTCTAAGGTCGATGGCTCATAACCAAGCAAACCAAATCGGCGCGCTAGCACTTCACGTTGCTTAGTATTAAGTTCATCTAACCATTTGACTACTGACTTAGACATGTCTTCATCTTGGACTTTATAGTCTGGACCAACATTATCATCATCCGCTAGCACATCCAGAAGTGCTTTATCACTCTCGCCACCAAGCGGCGTATCAACTGAAGTTATTCTCTCATTAAGCTTGAGCATACGACTTACATCGCCACTAGGTAGATCGAGTTGATCGGCGATCTCTTCCGCTGTAGGCTCATGATCTAGTTTATGTGCTAGCTCTCTTGCTGTACGCAAATAAACATTGAGTTCTTTAACTACATGAATAGGTAATCGAATTGTACGAGTCTGATTCATAATTGCTCGTTCAATCGTTTGTCTAATCCACCATGTCGCATAAGTTGAAAAACGAAAACCGCGTTCTGGGTCAAATTTTTCTACAGCGCGAATCAAACCTAAATTACCCTCTTCGATTAAATCAAGCAGCGCTAAGCCACGATTATTATATCTGCGGGCAATTTTTACGACCAATCTAAGGTTACTTTCGATCATACGGTTACGTGATTTCTCACACCCTTTGAGGGACTTACGTGAAAAATACACTTCTTCCTCAGCACTGAGGAGTGGGGAAAATCCTATCTCACCTAGATACAGCTGTGTGGCATCTAAGTTTTTTTGTAAATCATCTTGTACTTGTAGTTCTAATTCTGCTTCTTTGACGTCCTGTTTAGTATCGATTGACTCATTTACGGAGTCGCTTTTTACTTGCTCTGCTACTACGGCATTATTGGTTCTGCTCATAATATCTCTCCCGAATTTTTCCATTAATTACTGCACGTCTCTATCCTCCGATTTGCCAAATTTGGCGACCTAAAAACTATTTTTTAGGTAAAAATTTAATTGGGTTAACTGACTTTCCGTGATATCTGATCTCAAAATGCAGCATCACTCTATTTGTGCCTGTACTTCCCATTTTCGCAACTGTCTGTCCAACATTAACAACTTGCTTTTCTTTAACTAAGATCTTGTCAGCATGAGCATAAGCACTTAAATAGTCATCACTATGTTTAATAATGACCAAGTTACCATAGCCACGAAGTGCGCTACCTGCATAAACGACTCTACCGTTAGCTGCAGCTCTGATAGCATCACCTCTGTTACCAGCGATCTTTATCCCTTTATTTCCCTGCTCTTTGGCTGAGAATGTACCAATTACTTTACCGTTAACAGGCCAAGACCACTTGCTCACCGTCTTTGGAAGTGTGGCTTGCCTGTGGACAACCTGGTTAACTTCTTGTTGACTGGTTGTTACAGAATACGCAGCCTTTGAATTTGGATCAAGCGGTTTTTTTGACCAATCTTTTTTACTACTTTCGTTTGACGCCTTGGCTACAACACTCTGTTTTTGTGCACTTTTACTTGGTTTTGGTGTGGTTTTAATCACTTTTACAGGTGCTTTTTTTGCAACAGAGGTATTTGTAACAGATCGTTTAGAGCTAAGACTCAATACCTGTCCAGGGTAGATGGTATAAGGGGTTGGTAAGCGATTAACTTTTGCAATAGCAGCAAAATCTTTATTAGCTCCCCATGCAATAGAATAAAGCGTATCACCTTGTTTTACGATATAACGAGTCCCCGTTATTGATCCTTTACTGATCGATGGGGTTGATGGACCGTTTAACGATTCTACAGGTGCTGGGCGATCAGCCTGAAAACTACAACCTGATAATAGTAGCGATAAGTAAACGCATAAAAAGCAAGACAACCTCATTATTTACTTATCACCTCAATAATCTAAAATAGTTAATTATACTTAAAACGAATATTAGGCAAGTTCGCCATTTACCAATGGCACAAAACGAACCATCTCAATCACTTCTGAATTGTATTGACCTGCAATACGGGTCACTTTTAATAGCTGCTGAGTTTCCCCCCCAACAGGGATAACTAACACACCACCGTCGGCTAACTGCGCTAATAGTGCTTCAGGTATTGAACTTGCGGCAGCCGTAACCATAATCGCATCATAAGGCCCTTTGCTTGGCCAGCCTTGCCATCCGTCACCATATTTAAACGAAATATTATGTAGATCCAGTCTTTTTAAGCGCTGACGAGCCTGAATTTGTAAGCTTTTAATCCGCTCAACCGTACAGAGCTGCGGTACTAACTGTGCCAATATGGCAGCTTGATAACCTGAGCCCGTTCCAATCTCCAATACCTTAAGAGGATTATCTTGCAACAGGATTTCCGTCATACGCGCAACAATATAAGGTTGAGAAATAGTTTGGCCTTGACCTATAGGAAGAGCCGTATTTTCATAAGCCTTATGCCCAAGAGCGGGATCAAGAAACTGCTCCCTTGGCGTATTTGCCACCGCTTTTAACACTGGCTCATTACGGATCCCAGCCTCATACAATTTTCTTGCTAAGTTCAATGCTGATGTTGAGGCAACAGGATTCATAAATCAGTTTTCCAATATTTCAAAATAAACATACATAAATTAAAACAATACAAACGCTAACTCGTTAGCGGCGTATTTAATCAGCGACTTGTGTTAACCAACCTTCTAAAGCACTTATCTGCTCAAATGCAGTTAGGTCAACAGTTAGCGGCGTAATAGACACGTAACCATTAGCTACCGCGTAGAAATCGGTTCCCTGACTTGCATCTTGCTCATCACCCGGAGGGCCTAACCAAAAAATTTCTCTACCTGCTGGATCTTGAGTTCTGACCATACCTTCTGCTCTATGACGTGCTCCCAAGCGAGTAATCTTAATACCTTTAACCTCATCTAACGGTAAGTCCGGCACATTGATATTCAAAATTTTGTCTTGAGCAATTGGCTTATCTTGCAGTGCTTTAACAATTTTTAACGCGTAATGTGCAGCGGTGTCATAGTGCTTTAACTCGCGACCTGCTAAAGATATAGCAATGGCAGGAAAACCAAGAAAGCGCCCTTCCATCGCCGCTGCTACAGTCCCTGAATACAAGGTATCATCACCCATATTCGCGCCAGCATTAATGCCTGATACCACCATATCTGGCTCATCTTGATAAAGTTCTCTAATTGCAAGGTGCACACAATCGGTAGGTGTACCACTGACTGAGATAAAACCATTGTCTAAGGTATTGAGTCGTAATGGATTGGTCAAGGTTAACGAGTTACTTGCACCCGAACAGTTTCTATCAGGCCCAACTGTCAGCGTCTCAGCAATTTGATTTAACGCAGCAGTTAGTGCAGCAATACCTTCAGCGTTCACTCCATCGTCATTACTGATCAAAATCTTCATTGCTGCGCCTCTGCACTTCTTTGCTCAGCGAGCATCTTTTGGCGCGCGACTTCTTGAACATCTTGATAAACAAACAGCTCACGAAGTAACGATGTCGCATAAGAGCCTGATGGTAATGCAAATTTTAAGGTAATGGTATCTTCATCTACTTGATATTGCAGATGTTGTGGCTCAAGTAACAATGCACGCCTTTCCTGGTTAAGTCCTGCTTGCACTAAACCCTCTTTATCGATTGTTAGCGCTTCAAGTGCTTGTGCCTCACATTCTGCAGCCTCAGCCTGTGCAAGCGGTAAACCACGCCCCCATAACGGCGCCGATAACTGGATATCTTTTTTGGCCAAACGCTCAATTAAGATGTCATCCCATTGCTCTGCCACAAAATAGCTCTTACTGCCCGCAAGCATCACGCAGTCACCTGTAAGCGTTGTTGTACCGTGCAGGGCTAAGCGCGCTGATACCGCCATATTAAATAGGTTTGAGCGAACTGCAGATAAATACATACTACGCTTGTTTCTATCTTTTACTTTGCGTCCAGTAAACATCTGGCGGCCAAATATAAGGTTCTTGCCATCATGCCCAAAACGCTGCTCACCAAAGTAATTCGGCACACCTTGCTCTGTCACAAGTTCAATACGTTTAATAACATCACTCATATCACTTACATTGCGCAGTGTTAAGGTAAAACGATTGCCTGCTAGTGCGCCTATGCGTAATTTTTTTGCGTGGCGAGAAGCACTTAACACGGTAATTTTATCGCTATTTAATTGTTGCCAGTCTGGCGTTTCTTTGCCAGGAATGCGAACTCCAAACCATTGCTCTGTAACGGCATGCTTATCTTTTTGTCCAGCATAAGTCACCTCTTTAGGGTGCACATGAGCAAAACTCGATAACATTTTGGCGACTTCAACCGTATTTAGTCCTTCCTTACGGATGTGCAGCAGATGGTGCTCCCCCTCTCCTGTTGGTGAAAAAGGCAAGATTTCTTTTACTTGAAAGTCACTGTTATGGGTACGTAGATCCGCTGTAGATGTCGGCTTGCCGTATAAATAATGTAATTCGCTCATATCGCTTACTTGTCTCACTAATCTATCTTGCATGCAACCGTGAGGTTGCAGTTATTCTGGCCAGCCCTATAAGCGGGCATAAAACACTAGAATTTAATCATCAATACTACAGCTTCAACGGCTATGCCTTCTTTTCTGCCGGTAAAGCCTAGTTTTTCAGTGGTAGTCGCTTTGACGTTAATATCGCCAATATCAGTGGCTAAGTCACTCGCAAGCACTGCTCTTATCGATTCAATATGTGGCGCCATTTTAGGTGCCTGAGCAATTACAGTCACATCTAGGTTAGATATAATAAAGCCCAGATCCGTAGCTAACTTATAACAATGTCTCAATAGCACACGGCTATCGGCGCCTTTAAAATCAGGATCTGTATCAGGGAAGTGCTTACCAATATCGCCAAGGGCCATAGCCCCCAAAATCGCATCAGATATAGCATGCAGTACTACGTCACCGTCAGAGTGTGCAACTAAACCCACATCATAAGGTACTTCAATACCACCTAAAATTAATGGTGGCTCACCACCAAACTTATGCACATCAAACCCATGACCGATTCTAATTTTCATTGCTTATCCTGTTAATGCGAAACCCGTTGATGTCTCTATTAGTTTTCAACCAAAACTCACTGTTCATTGCTTTTTAGAAACAGCGACGCTAACTGTAAGTCATCAGGGTGAGTGACTTTTATATTATCGGCTCGTCCAGTAACAACAGCAGGCATAATTCCAGCCCATTCCATTGCAGAAGCTTCGTCAGTAATTGATGCCCCAGCCGCTAAAGCATCGGTTAAGTTTTTCTTCAAACTAACCACTGGGAAAAATTGTGGTGTCAGTGCATGCCATAACTGCTCACGGCAGACTGTTTCTGTAATTATACCTTGTGCATTGGTACGCTTCATCGTATCTCGCACCGGCGCAGCTAAAATGGCCCCTTGGGGGAATACAGCTGCAGATTCAATAAGCTTATCAATATCAAAATGGGTTAAACAAGGGCGTGCAGCATCGTGAACTAATACCCAAGCATCTTTTTTAGCAACTTCGAGACCAGCTAAAACTGAGTCAGCTCGCTCTTTACCACCAACGACAGCCTGAAGTTTAGGGTCCGTCGCTTGTGGTAGCTTAACGAAATACTCATCATGTGGATTAAGGGCGACAATCACCTTAGTGATTTTAGGATGAGACAGTAAGCAATCTAGGGTATGGCCTAGAATGGTTTGCTCATTAAGCGCCAAATACTGCTTTGGAAGCTCAGCTCCCATACGGCTACCTATGCCGGCAGCGGGAACAATAGCAATAATTTGCTGAGGAGTTTGGCTCATATTCGAGCTCCATAAAATGCTGGCATTTAGCTATGACCAATAAAGAAAATAAAGCGGAGAAGAAATAACAAAACTAGTTTTCAGGGAGGCTGCTACGCTCTCCTCCAACGACTCGGAAAAATGTCTCGCCATCTTTAACCATGCCGAGTTCATTCCTAGCTCGCTCTTCTAGTGCTTCTGTACCACTTCGAAGATCATTAATTTCTTCTCTTAACACTTGGTTACGAGCGACTAATTGCGCATTACTTTGCTGCTGCAACTTGATTTGTTCTTGCAGATGAAAAGACTCAGCTAAGCTTTTCTCTCCTAACCAAAGGCGATACTGAAGCATGGCAAGTAAAGCAATTAATACAAAAAGAAGGCGTTTCATGATTCAAAATAGAAAGAAATTGAGAATAGTAAACAGATAGTACAACAAAAAAGGCCACCGAGTGGTGGCCTTTTTAAAGTTTATAGCGTTTTATGCTTGACCTTTGATCTCTTTAAGACCGTTATAAGGTGCTTTTTCACCTAACTGTTCTTCAATACGAAGTAGTTGGTTGTACTTAGCAACACGGTCACTACGACATAGTGAACCCGTCTTGATTTGGCCAGCTGAAGTTGCAACAGCTAGATCTGCAATCGTTGCATCTTCAGTTTCACCACTGCGGTGTGAAATCACAACAGTGTAGCCCGCTTCTTTCGCCATGCGAATTGCAGCAAGCGTCTCAGTTAAAGAACCGATTTGGTTAAACTTAATCAATATTGAGTTAGCAATATTGTTATCAATACCGCGTTTTAGGATCTTAGTGTTAGTTACGAATAAATCGTCACCAACAAGTTGGATCTTGTCACCCATGATTTGAGTTTGGTAGGCCCAACCATCCCAATCTGACTCGTCTAAACCATCTTCAATAGAAGCAATTGGGTACTGCTCAGTTAGTGACTTAAGGAAGTCAGAGAAACCGTTTGCAGAGAATACTTTGCCTTCACCAGATAGATCGTATTGACCATCCTTGTAAAACTCAGATGCGGCGCAATCAAGTGCTAACGTTACGTCAGTACCTAGTACGTAACCGGCTTTCTCAACAGCAACCTTGATGATCGCTAGTGCGTCAGCATTTGATGCCAAATCTGGTGCAAAACCGCCTTCATCACCTACTGAAGTGCTTAGGCCTTTAGACTTAAGTACACTCTTTAGGCTGTGGAAGATTTCAGCGCCCATGCGTAGCGCTTCACGGAAGCTCTTAGCACCAACAGGTTGAACCATAAATTCTTGGATATCAACGTTGTTATCAGCATGCTCGCCGCCGTTCAAGATGTTCATCATTGGAACTGGCATAGAGTACTGGCCTGGCGTGCCATTTAAATCAGCGATATGTGCGTATAAAGGAATACCTTTAAATGCTGCTGCCGCTTTAGCTGCAGCCAAAGATACGGCTAGGATCGCATTAGCGCCTAGCTTATCTTTGTTTTCAGTGCCGTCAACGTCGATCATGATTTGATCAAGCTCAGCTTGAGCTGTTGCATCTTTACCCATTAACGCATCACGGATAAGTCCGTTGATGTTTTCAACCGCTTTTAATACACCTTTACCTAAGTAACGTGCTTTGTCGCCGTCACGTAGTTCTAGTGCTTCACGGCTACCTGTTGATGCGCCAGATGGTGCAGCAGCCATTCCCATGAATCCGCCTTCTAAATGAACTTCAGCTTCAACAGTTGGGTTACCGCGAGAATCCATGATTTCGCGACCGATAATGTTAATAATCTTAGCCATAATGCCCTCGATTTAAGTTTTAAAGATAAATTTAAAGATAAAAGTAAAACGAAATTCTGTGCAGTTATTACATCGCTAGAAACAAAAAAACCGCCCCCATAGCATGGAAGCGGTTTTGGCGTAATTAGTCTTCTAAATCACGTTTTTGGTAGGCTGCTGCCGCGGCAACAAACCCTTCAAATAACGGCTGACCATCACGAGGAGTCGATGTAAATTCAGGGTGGAATTGACCCGCTACGAACCATGGGTGGTTTGGTAGCTCAATCATTTCAACCAATGAACGGTCTGATGATAGACCGCTGAAGATAAGGCCTGCCTTCTCTAGGCGCTCTTTGTAGTTGTTGTTCACTTCGTAACGGTGACGGTGACGTTCTACACAAGTGCTACCTTTATAAGCTGCAGCCGCTTTAGTGCCTTCTTCAAGGTGACAAAGTTGAGCACCTAGACGCATAGTGCCACCTAGATCTGATTCTTCATGGCGCTCTTCAACTTGACCATCTTCGTTGATCCACTCAGTGATCAAACCAACGACTGGATGTGGAGTCTCAGGCATAAATTCAGTTGAATGTGCACCTTCAAGACCAGCAACATGACGAGCGAACTCAATCAGTGCAACCTGCATACCTAGACAGATACCAAAGTATGGAAGGTTGTTTTCACGGGCAAACTTAGCCGCCATGATCTTACCTTCAACACCACGTTCACCGAAACCACCAGGAACTAAGATACCGTCTAAACCTTGAAGCACTTCATCGCCCTTAGCTTCAACATTTTGTGAATCAATGTACTTTATATTCACAGATACGCGGTTAAATAAACCTGCGTGCTTTAGTGCTTCGTTAACTGACTTATAAGCGTCTGGTAGTTCAATGTACTTACCTACCATACCAATAGTCACTTCACCCGTTGGGTTAGCTTCTTGGTAAATCACTTTTTCCCACTCAGCCAAATCAGCTTCTTTACAATCGATGCCAAAACGCTTAGTCACAAGTTGGTCTAAACCTTGTGCTTTTAGTAACGCAGGGATCTTATAGATACTGTCTACGTCTTTTAGTGAGATAACTGCACGTTCTTCTACGTTACAGAATAGAGAGATCTTCGCTTTTTCGTTTGCAGGGATCGCACGATCACCACGACAAACCAATACATCAGGAGCGATACCAATTGAACGTAGCTCTTTAACAGAGTGCTGCGTTGGTTTAGTTTTCACTTCGCCTGCTGCACCGAGGAAAGGAACAAGCGTTAAATGCATAAATAGGGTTCTATCACGGCCAAGCTCAACGCCTAACTGACGGATAGATTCTAGGAATGGTAGTGATTCAATATCACCTACCGTACCACCAATTTCAACGATAGCCACATCATGACCTTCACCACCTGCAAGCACTTTCTCTTTAATAGCGTTAGTGATATGTGGGATAACCTGAATGGTTGCGCCTAAATAGTCACCACGACGTTCTTTACGAAGTACTTCTTCATAAATACGACCCGTAGTAAAGTTATTACGACGGTTCATCTTAGTGCGGATGAAACGCTCATAGTGACCTAAGTCTAGATCGGTTTCAGCGCCGTCTTCTGTCACAAACACTTCACCGTGCTGTGTCGGACTCATGGTACCTGGATCTACGTTAATGTATGGATCCAGCTTCATAATGGTTACATTTAGGCCGCGAGCCTCTAATATTGCAGCCAAAGAAGCTGCTGCAATGCCTTTACCTAGTGATGAAACCACGCCACCAGTAACGAAGATATACCTTGTAGTCATGCTGAACCTGAGAAAATGAGTTGGAAATATGTGCTTGTAAGAAAGCACTAGGACGGGGCAATATTATACCAAAGCAAGCTTGATTCGACAAACTACAATTAACCTAAAAGCTAAGTTATTTATTTGCTTCATCCAGTTTAACCTTATCCCAGTAGCCATCAAGCTCTGTTAATGTGTGTTCTGTCATCAAACGACCATCGGCTTGAGCGTAAGCTTCAACACCACGAAAACGCCTTTCAAACTTATGATTTGCTTGCCTTAATGCCTGTTCAGGCTCAACGCCTAAATGCCTTGCAAGGTTCACGACAGCGAACAATAAATCCCCCATCTCGTCTTGTACTTTATTTTCATCCACAGATTCTTGCTTTACTTCGTAAAGCACTTCATCAATCTCTTCATGGATTTTTGCAACGACAGGTTCAAGCTCTGCCCAGTCAAAACCCACTCTAGCGACTCGCTTTTGAATTTTAATTGAACGAGACAAGGCTGGTAAACTTTGAGGAATATCATCTAAAACCGAATTAAGCTCACGCTCACTACGTTCAGTCTCTTTCAATTGCTCCCAATTTTGCTTTATCACAGCAGTACTACTTGTCTTTAAGCCATCAAATACATGCGGATGGCGTCTTGTCAGCTTATTACAGATCCGCTCAACCACAGTATCAAAATCAAATAAGCCTTGCTCTTTTCCTAACTGGCAATAAAAAACCACTTGAAATAACAAATCACCTAGCTCATCGGGCAGCTCTTCCATCGCCATACGTTCAATAGCGTCCGCCACTTCGTAAGCCTCCTCTATAGTAAAAGGCACTATTGTCTTAAAGCTCTGTGCCAAATCCCAAGGGCAACCGGTTTCAGGGTCACGCAACTTTTGCATAATTGCTAACAAAGGTTGGGTATCACCTATATGCTTCATCATTTAAAGGATCCTAATTTATCTATTAAAGTTACTGTTACGCGGCATATTATCAATGTAAATATGACTGATGGTACAACAAACAAAAACGGCAACCTTAAGTTGCCGTTTTATCAAGCTGCGCCCCATTATACTCTGCGGGCCTGCATAACACCGTCAACTTGATTAATCTTGGACAGGACTTTCGATACTCCTTCAAGATTATAAAGCTCTAGCTCAAGTTCAATTGTAGCGGTTTGAGTTTTGACATCTGAAGTTGAGCTCAATGCCATCACATGGGTCTTTTCTGCAGCAAGTACCGAAGTTAAATCTCGCAATAAACCAGAACGGTCATTAGCTAAGATACTTAAACGAATTTTATAACCGCCTGAGTAATTCTCACCCCATACCACTTCAACAGAGCGTTCAGGTGAGGCGCGCACAAGTTCTTTAACTTGATCGCAATCGGCTCTGTGAACCGAAATACCGCGGCCTTTAGTGATAAAGCCAAATATTTCATCACCAGGCACAGGCTGGCAACATTTAGCGATATGGCTCATCAAGTTACCGACGCCGTTAACTTCAACTTGACCTTTACCTTTTTTAATCGATTTACTTTGGCTCTTCTTAACTAAGTCTTCAACCGCGGCTTCGTCGCTTAAGTCTTTAGTGCGTAACCGACTTTGGACGTGATTAACAACTTGGTTAAGGCGTACGTCACCACCGCCGATCCCTGCTAGCAGATCGTCCATACTCACAAGATTAAAACGTTCAACCGCCGATTGCGCGTCTTTAAGTATAAGTTGGCTCTTAGCAAGTTCAGCCTCAAGCATCTCTTTACCAGCAACGATATTCTTATCTCTATCTTGCTGCTTAAACCAATGCAGAATTTTTGAACGTGCTCGTGATGTTCGGATATAGCCTAAATTTGGATTTAACCAATCGCGTTTAGGGTTCGGGTGCTTAGAGGTAATAATCTCAATACGCTGCCCTGTTTCTACTTGATAAGTAAACTGCACAATGCGGCCGTCGACTTTTGCACCAATACATTTATGCCCCACGTGGGAATGAATATAGTAGGCAAAATCAAGCACTGTAGAACCTAAAGGTAAGTCGACCACTTCACCGCTAGGGGTAAATACATAGACCCTGTCTTCAAATACTTGGCTACGAACTTCATCGACTAAATTGCCGCTTTCAGCAACATCTTCTTGCCACTGCAAGATTTTACGTAGCCAATTAATCTTCTCTTCATAACCGCTTTGCTTACCGCTAGCACTGCCTTCTTTATACTTCCAGTGCGCAGCCACGCCAAGCTCAGCATCTTCATGCATCTGCTCGGTACGGATTTGAATTTCAACCGTCTTATCTTCTGGCCCG
Organism: Shewanella sp. 10N.261.52.F9; assembly: GCF_041471165.1. Classification (NCBI taxonomy): domain Bacteria; kingdom Pseudomonadati; phylum Pseudomonadota; class Gammaproteobacteria; order Alteromonadales; family Shewanellaceae; genus Shewanella; species Shewanella sp. 10N.261.52.F9. The sequence goes on along the minus strand of NZ_JBFRNX010000012.1, from coordinate 280,843 downwards.
ACGACAACAGTATGAATAGACTGATAACCATTAGGCTTAGGATTGGCAACGTAATCATCAAATTCACGTGGAATATGTTGCCAAAGGGTATGCACTACGCCTAATGCACCATAACAGTCTTGAAGACGATCGGTGACAATACGTACCGCACGCACATCAAACAGCTCGTCAAACTTAAGCTGTTTACCTTTCATCTTCTTCCATATGCTGTAGATATGCTTAGGTCTACCATATACCTTGGCCCGAATATGGTCTTTATCTAAACGCGCTTGTAATTGACTGACGAAGTCGTCAATAAAGGTTTCTCTATCAAGGCGCTTACCATCAAGCTGCTTTGCAATATCTTTATAAGTTTGCGGGTGCAAGTAACGAAACGAGATATCTTCAAGTTCCCACTTTAATTGACCAATACCTAAGCGGTTAGCCAATGGTGCGTAGATGTCAGCAATCTCTCGCGCAATTAGCACCTTAACTTCTTCATCTGCATTCTTGATTTCACGCAGTAGGCAAATACGCTCGGCAAGCTTAATCACTACCGCTCGCACATCTTCAACCATCGCCAGTAACATCTTACGAATGTTGTCGATTTGAGGTTCGCCATTACGGGTTTGATTATCTATTTTTAACGCGCCAATAGCATTCATGGTTTCAACGCTAGACACTAAAACTGAAAGCTTTTTGCCAAATTTCTCCTCAATATCTTCTTGAGTAATCAAATCAGCGTCAAAGACCACAAATAAGATAGCGGCTTGTAAGGTTTCAATATCCATATTCAGCGGCGCGAGAATTTCAATCATCTCACGCGCACGCTGTAAGACAGCAACGCTCGCCTCTTTCTTCTGTCCCACGAGCAATTCGACCTGCTCGATTAGGGTCAAAAGAATTTGAGCTTCCGAAGCATCACTTAGATAACGTTGTACCCACTCTTCAAGTTGAAAGTCAGGATCGCTAAAATGTGCTTCACGAACAGATACCATTTTATTTAATTCCTTTACATACTACAGTTAGAGGTTAACAGTCACTTAACCTCACCGTTTTAATTCATACGCTCTATCTTCAGCATTCAGCGGTTATTGTCAATCAACAAAAGCTGACAAATGCACCTAAAAACGCTGTTAACAGCAGACTTTGATGTGTATGAGTTATATTTAAGCAAAAGGTTTCACTAAATGTATCTTTTTGTGTCTTTTTGTCTATTTTGCTAACTCAAATAAAGCCATCGACTCTAAGTGATGAGTTTGTGGAAACATATCAATTAAACCGATTTTTTTAAGCTGATATCCCTGTTTTAAAATCACTTCGCTATCGCGCGCAAGGCTTGCCGGATTGCAAGAAACATACACTAACGCTTTGGGCTTAAGTTTCTTAAGTGACAGCATGCTTTCATAGGCACCAGCACGAGCAGGATCAATCAACATTTTGTCGACTTTACCTAGCCAAGGCTCTTTCGACAGATCGGCACTTAAATCCGCATGATAAAAAGACACGTTTTCTAAGCCGCTGTTTTTAGCGTTTTCACGTGCTTGGGCAACCATAGCTGGCACCCCTTCTACGCCAATCACCTCTGCGCCGTTTTTAGCCAATGGCAAACTGAAATTACCGATCCCACAAAATAAGTCTAATACACGCTCACCAGATTGTGGCGACAGCCAGTCAACCGCTTGGCTAACCATCGCCTGATTAACCGCGCCATTAACTTGAATAAAATTACCTGGCGAGAAATTAAGCTTCGTTTGGCTATTTTCAAAACCGTAAAAAGGTTGCTCACCCGTACCATTCAGATGCTCAGATTCGCCATTATCATCTTGTAATAACACAATGACATCATGTTTAACGGCAAATTCAGCTAGACGAGTCCTATCTTTATCCGACAATATTTTAGTTACCCGCAACACGACAAAATTGCCGTTATCTGCTTGGGTCAGCTCAACATGACCTAACGCCTTTTTACCGCTTAGTTGATTAAGTACAAATGCTAGATCAGGGATCAACGCCGATAACTGCTCAGCTAATACCGCACAAGATTGGATCTCAACCACATCACTGCTACTACTAGCTCTAAAACCTAAACTGATATGTTTGGTATTTTTATCAAACCAAGTAGCCAAGCGCGCTCGGCGGCGGTAATGCCAATTTTTATCGCTAATGGTTTCACATATTTCACTCGCTTCAGCTTGAGCAAACTTGCTCACTAAGTCGACTAAGGTCGCCGCTTTATGAGTCCGTTGGGCATCAATGGCAAGATGTTGTAAGTCACAACCACCACACTTAGCAAAATGTGGACAATCAGGTTGCACTCGTTCGCTTGATACTTGCTCAATTTTTAGTAACTTGCCACGAGAGAACTTTTTTTTCTGCTCGGTCAATTGTACCGACACGGTTTCGCCAGGTAAGGCACCATTGATAAAAACAATTTTGCCATCGTGATGGGCAATCCCCGCCCCAAGATGATCAAGTTGAGTCACCTTTAGAGACAACTTTGACGATAATTGCTTAGATCTATTTGGTTTTGCTTTAAAAAATTGTGCCATTTTGCTCTCTAGGTAGATAAAAAACTGGCCAAAATAGGTTAACATCTGGCAGTCTATCGAATACTCACACTATATTTAATGGTAACCCATACACAGAATGAATGATGCCAACAATATGACCAAATACAGCCTAAGATCATGGGTTCTGGTATTGGCGTTAGCCCCAACTATTTTAGTGGGGATTTTATTGGGTGGCTATTTTACCATAAATAGATTCTATGAACTCGAAGATACGCTCATAGAACAAGCAAGTAATATCATTGAGCCCCTTGCCATCGCTGCTGAAGTGGGTCTTGAAAGCAAAGATTTTGAAACCACCAAACGTCTAATTACCTCTGCACAATTAAATAAAGCCTCTTTAGTACAGTTTATTGCCATCTTTGATGAAGATAACCGCGTTGTGGTGACCTCACATCACTATAAAAATCACGAAGTCATGCGTTTTGATAAACCCTTAGATTCAATGCTGCGGACACAGCTTGAGCAAGTCGGTGATAGTATGATTTTGCGCAGCCCTATTTTCAAAAGTAGTAATGCGCCGGTGCAAGGTTTTGGTGGCAGCCAACAAGCTGGTACCGATGTAATAAAAATTGGCTACATTGCCATTCTTATTAATAAAGAAAATGCTTTACTCCAGCAGCATCGAGCTGCTGTTGCTGCATTTATTATTGTACTCATTGGCGTACAACTAAATCTGTTTTTCACCTTCCGCTTAGTTAAAAACGTCACCCAGCCAATTACTGAAATGGTCAGGGTCGTAGCTAAAATTCGTGAAGGTAAACTGGATACTCGCCTTACAGGCAACTTAATCGGTGAGCTCGACCTGCTGAAGCGTGGTATTAATGCCATGGCGGGGTCGTTGTCAGAATACCATGATGAGATGCAACAAAACATCGATCAGGCTACCTCCGACTTACGGGAGACGCTAGAGCAAATTGAAATCCAAAACGTTGAACTGGATATGGCTAAAAAGCGTGCTCAAGAAGCCAGTCGGATCAAATCTGAGTTCTTAGCGAATATGTCCCACGAACTTAGAACGCCGCTTAATGGGGTGATAGGCTTTGCCAAGCAGTTATTAAAGACGCCGCTACATTCTAGTCAACAAGATTATATTCGTACCATCGAGCGCAGTGCCACCAACCTACTGAGTATCATTAACGATATTCTCGACTTCTCCAAACTTGAAGCCGGTAAAATGGTACTGGAAAACATTCCATTCTCACTGCGCGAAACTATTGAAGAAACCGTAACCTTATTATCAAGCAGCGCCCGAGAAAAAGAGCTGGAACTCGTTATAGATGTTGATTCACGTATTCCAGAGGACGTCACTGGCGATGCGATGCGCTTTAGCCAAATTATTACTAACTTAGTCGGTAATGCAATTAAATTTACCGATAAAGGCAGCGTGCAGCTCAAGCTACAATTTGAAGAAATTAAAGAAGGTAAAGTTCATCTTCGCTTTGAAGTCATAGATAGCGGTATTGGTATTGATGAACAACAACAGTCATCATTATTCCAAGCTTTTGGACAAGCTGACTCCTCAATATCGCGTCGTTTTGGTGGAACCGGACTTGGCTTGGTCATTACTAAAAGATTGGTTAATCGTATGAGTGGCCAAATTGGATGCTACTCCGAACCGAACCAAGGCTCGACCTTCTGGTTTACCTTGCCGCTGAATATTAGCCAATATCCAATTAATGACGCTCTACCTTTAGCAACACTAGAAGGTAAGAGTATTATCTTAATGGGTGCAAATAACCTTACCCAAAACGCTATCGAACGTATGTTGCAGCGTTGGGGCCTAAAAGTCACCTTGATTCAAAATACTAAGCAACTTGAATTTATCAGCACTCAATCAAATTTCATTTTTGACTTTGCGCTAATGAGTTGCCAAGCCATTACTAAAACAGATGAACCAGCAAGATTATTAAAGCTCGTTAAACCTAAGGTGAATTACTTGCTATTGATCTCTGATTGTATCGAGCATGAAGAGGTCTTCTCACAACTTAGGCCGCATGTAGATAAACAAATATCTATGCCGGTTGGTGAAAAGCTACTATCGAGTTCATTACTCGACCCACATTCAGCTTCAATGCATGACAACCTTATGCCTTTAGCACCAATAACGGCACCTGCAACTTTAGAAAACTTAAGTGTACTTGCTGTTGACGATAATCCTGCCAACCTCAAGTTGATCGACACACTACTAAAAGAATTAGTCACACAGGTCCAAGTAGCAAACAATGGTGATCTAGCCGTAAAACTGGCTAAAGAGCGCAGTTACGACCTGATATTTATGGATATTCAAATGCCGGGAACTGATGGTATTAACGCCACCAAACAGATCCGTAGCAACTCAGCGAACCGTAATACACCGATCATTGCCGTTACCGCACATGCGATAGCAGAAGAGCGAGAGCGTATATCTTCAAGTGGCATGGATGGCTACTTACCAAAACCAATAGATGAAGCAGCACTAAAAGGCGTAATCACCCGTTGGAAAACAAGACCTAAATTCACCCATTTTGACCAACGCACATTGAATTGGGATTTATGCTTGACCCAGGCGAATAACAAACCAGACTTAGCTCTGGATATGCTTAAGATGTTATTAAAGTCATTACCTGAAACCGTAGAGCACATAGAACACGCGCTCAACACAACAGATAACGACAAAATGCTAGCCTGCATTCATAAACTGCACGGTGCCTGCTGTTACTGCGGCGTACCAACAACGCAAATGCTTTGCCAGCAAATCGAGTCAGGACTTAAGCGTGGCGATACAGTCGAAGATGTAGAACCGGAAATACTAGAGTTACTTGATGAGTTAACTAAGGTAGAATCTGCCGCTAATCAAGTGATCTCCCAGCTATCAGTGGATATATAAGATGACAAACAAACAGGGATTTTTTAAACGCCTAAAAGCACTAGAGTTGCCTCAGAAGAAGCTTTTTGCGGTTGCCCTATGCCAACGCATGCTGCCTAATTATCAGCTTTTCTCTGAAGTATGCGAATTTGGCGATCCTAAAGTACTCGACACTTTGCTAAATCTACTTTGGCAGTCGATGTACGACAACAAGCTAAAACTGAATATTGATATTTACCTTGAACGACTTGAGGCTAACACACCAGAACCGGCTGACTTTGATGTATATGGTGTCTACCCTGCGATGGACGCCGTTGTCGCACTCACTTCACTTATCAGTGCGCTACAAAGTAAAGTTGAAGAAGATATCGTCAATATCAGTAAACTCTCTTCAGCCACAGTTGCAAACTATATTGAAGCAACCTGTGAGCAAGAGTTTGATAATGAAGACGCACTCGATGATTACATCTTTGCTCATGAAGTGATGCAAGAAGAAAAAGAGATGCAAAGCTCTCTTTTAGATATCATTGAAGACAATCTCCATATGAAGGCTGACTTTATTAAAGAGTTACGCCGTGAAATCGTAGAGATTGGTGTATCAAATATCGGTATTGAAGCCAGTAAATAAGTTCAAGCCAGTTAGCTACAGTTAATTTTAAACTAAAGCGCATTGCGGTTAATCCAATGCGCTTTTTTAATGTCTGTAAAAATCAAAACAAGTAATAATACCAATCAGTATAAAGATTTGGTCGCTCAGCGAGAATTTAGCGCTTCTGAGGCAAGGTCATTAAGTGCTCCTGCTTTAATGACATTCGCTGCATCCATGCCGCTCGCAGCGAGTGAAGAGCATAGTTATTCTACGGTTAAGCGCACTCTTTGTTTGTAAAAAGTCGCAGCATCAGAATCGCTAAAACTCGCCATTCTGGAGCGTTTTTGGCTGCCTACTTCTGCGTTAAATAGCCTCGTAAGGGAATCGCCATTACTTCCGCTATTCGCCTTGAATTAGTTGCCAAAAACGCTCTGAGTAGATCAACTTCTTATACTGATTGCTATAACTCAGCTATACATTGAAAACAAGCTTTCTGCCTTAGACTGCATAAACTCAATAAACAGTTTTACTTTTAATGGTTGATGACTGCGCTGATGGTACAAAATTGAAATTCGTCTTTTTTCACCAATCCACTCTGGTAACAACATTTGCAGCTGTCCAGTCGCTAACTGCTTTTTGACAAATAACTCCGGACCGTAAAGAATGCCGCCGTTATCTACAGTTGCCTCTACAGCACCGTGTAAATCACTTAAGGTCAGTTTAGCGTTACCATCGTAATAGAAGGACTCTCCATTAGGATGCTTTAACGACCAGTTATACAAAGGCCACACTTTTATTAAATCATGCAGCTCAAGTTCACTCGGATGCGTTAACTTAGCAGCCCTAGCAATATATTGCGGCGATGCAAAGAGGCCGTAATTGAGTACACCTAAAGAGCTTGAGATCCAAGAAGAATCTGGCTGAGTTCCGCCAACAATCGCGACATCAACGCCTTCATCAATTAAATCTATTACGTTATTGTTCTGAGCAATATGCAATTGAATATCTGGGTAAGTTTCGCAAAACTCATTTAATGTTTTTATAAAAATCATTGAGACAATAGATACTGGCGCTGCAATACGTAGCGTACCTTCAGGCTTATCTACCGTTGCTCCACTGATACTGTCAAATTGAGCAACAATAGACTGGTACTGCTGAAACAACGCAATCCCCTCTTCAGTCAGTCTCAATTTACGAGTATTCCTCATCAGCAGTTGCTTATCTAATACCGTTTCTAACTTGGTCAATTTTCGACTAACTGTCGCAATAGGCATATCAAGCTCTTTAGCTGCTTGAGAAAAGCTGCCCGCATTAACTAGATGCACAAATTGGTAAATCAGCTGTAATTCCAAACCAAAGTTGGTACTCATCAATAATTGACCTTAGCGTTAAAACAATAAAACCCAGTAATAATAGAGCCTCTATAGTATACCAAAGCATAATTATGATAGTGTGCTAGCTCAATGTTATTAGCATCCCTTTACTAAAAAAATCGATATTTTATAGACGTATGCCAGCGATACTAACGCCACTACTTGCCGTATTCGGTATCATGCTTTTAGGCACTCTAGTGCAAAAAGCCAAACTGTTGCCAACTGAAACCGATCAAGTACTCAATCAATATGTGTATTATATTGCCTTTCCAGCCATCATGTTGATCACCTTAGCTCAAACTCCTATCAATGATATTTTGCATTGGGGTTATATAGCGGGGTTCAGTGTAGCGATGTTAATGAGCTACGTAGTCACCTTTATCGTGTCATTACTCTTTAACCCTCAGCAAACTGCAATTGCAACAATGCGTGCCCTTAACGCCACATTTGGAAATACCGCATTTATCGGTATTCCTCTAATGGCGATGATATTTCCTGGCGAACAAATTGCACTTGCCGCTGCCGCCATCGCCAGTTTGCTTTCGGTGTTAATCTTTGCCGTTGCCTTAGTATCACTAGAAATGATCAATAAGACTCAACAAAGCAGCGCAGCCAAAATTATTAGCTTAGCTTTAGTAAAAAACCCGATTGTTGTCGGTAGCCTTTTGGGGATCGCAATCTCAGCAATAGGCATCACCTTACCCGATAGCTTTGCGTTAATGATCCGCCAATTAGGAATGACATCCAGCCCCTGTGCGTTATTTGCTATTGGTATGGTGTTAGCTAAGTCGGGCCAGTATCAAACATCACCACAGTTTATAAGCGCTAAACAAGCATTCGATATCAGTAGTATTAACCTTATTAAGTTGGTGGCTCAACCAGCCTTTACCTACATATTGATGCTATCTTTAAATGTTGAAGCGCAATTGATAGCTATGGGGGTTATTTTGGCTGCGTTACCAACAGCAGCAAGTGTTTACTTACTCGCTCAACGTTATCAAACTCAAGTGATAACAAGTGCGCAAGGGATCTTATTAGGCACGATTATCACCTTTATCACATTGCCATTATTAGAACGATTTTTACTACATTAGGAATCGCTTTATAAAGGTGTTGTTTTAAGCAGCAATTATGCAACAAATATCCGCCTAAAAAACAACTAACCCAACCTTTATGTAGCCTCTATTACGCTAATATAATCAGGGCGATATATCAGATTTTACCAACCCCAAAGAATGACAAAAATAAATTGGTCAAAAAGTAATTTGTAGATTATTATTCGCCACCTTTTTTTATTCACTGCTCAAAAAATGACAAAGTTTGTTTCTTTTCTGCTGTTTACCATCGTTTTATTTATCTCACCAATGGCGCAATCTTTTACTCTTAATTCACAAGAGAAGACGTTTCTCGAACAGAAAAAAACACTCATTGTCGCAATGCCTAACACCGGGTTACGCACACACTGGAATATCGATGAGCCAGATACAGAAGGCGTCTATGCTCAATACTTACAAGAACTCGGCCGTGTTTTAAATATTGCAATAGAATTCAAAGGTTACGATAGCTTAAGTTCACTGCATCAAGCTGTATCTTCAGGTGAAGCAGATCTTTCTTTAGGTTTTACACCTACAGCTCAGCGTAAAAAAAACTTGCTCTTTTCTACGCCTGTTTTTGAAAATTACAAACTACAGTGGTTACGCAATTCAAGCTATCGCAATACCTCTGCGCAAGACATGCACTGGGTTTGTGTTGATGGATCATTTTCCTGTGCCGCGACAGCTGAAAACGGCTATAAAAAACTAACTAAAGTCGATTCATTGGATAACCTTATCCATCACCTGTCTACAGGCAAAGCCGACAGTGCAATGATCCACTTTGGCGCTGTACATCATTACTATCAAACCGTTGCAGTTGGCGATTGGCTAGGCGATATAGTGTTTAATGAAAATACTAAACCGATTTTGTCCTCATTTATTACAGCTAAAGACAATGCGATTTTGATGGGGATCCTCAATCAATATCAACTGCAGTATCAGCAAGCTAAAGTCATCAATCCATTTAACTTTAGCAACTTGAGTATGTTGCATAATGAGTTGACCATTGAAAGTATTTATCAACAATACGGCAGAAAGTCGATTCGCTATACGATAGAAGAAGATCTCTACCCTTTATCTTATAGACAAGAAGGCAGCAGTGAAATTAGTGGTTACATACATGATGTCATGAAAATATTTGCTCTAAAAACAGGGCTAAATCTCGAGTATGTCTATCCTAATGGTCGTGATGTCGATTTGATGCTAGAAGAAGCTGAAGTCGATCTTATTCCAGGACGCTTTATCGCAGCGAATGATACCTATAATAAGCTTACAACTACCGATGCATTCCATAGTATAAAATGGTCCTACATTCGTACGACCCAACAATACAAACAACCTAAAATCGCTATTTTAGACCGCACGACTCATTTATCCGTTCTAGAAACAGACAAATTTAAAGGTATTGATTTAGCAGTTTATTCTGATTTTTCAGTATTAAAAAAAGATATTGAGCAAGGTGTTATCACCCATGCATATATTCCAGACAGCATAGCTGAACATTATTTATATTACGGTGATGAAACAGACTTTGAACTGATTAATAATGACAGCACACCAATAAGTCAGCTAGGCATTAAACTTAACTCAGAGTCTCATGCTCTAAGAAATATGCTTAACGTGGCTATCGACGTAACCACAAAAAATGAAATTGATCTTGCTGTACAGAATCATAAAAAGATTAATACTCAATATGGCTATGATAAAAAGCAGACTAAAAGCACAGTTTTATCCCTACTCGTACTTATTTTAATTGTGATATCGGCAGGTCTGTTATGGAACAAAAAACTAAAAGGCTACTTAACAGAAGCTCGCGCAAGTAGTAAAAAAAATCACGACCAAATGCAGTGGCTAACTAGCGTATTAAATAGTTTTCCGGGAATGGTGCTGATCTCCGATTCAAACGGTAAAGCCCTACTATCTAACAAGGCTTACAACGATTGTTTCAAGAGTTGTGTGAACAATAACTGTATTGCCAACGGGACTGCATGCTCGTTTCTAGATGTCATTAATTCTACTGGCCCTGACATCAAAAACGAGATCCTACACATAGGTAAAAATGACTGCACAATTGATGGTAAATACTATCGTGTTTCGCGTGAAATCGTTCACTACAACGACGGGCACCAGTATCACATCACTGTATTTGCAGACTTTACAGAGCTAAAACAACGTAAAGAGCAGCTTAAGCGATCACAACGACAAGCCGTCGACGCATTAAAAGCACGCGAGTCATTTTTAGCGATTATTAGCCACGAGCTAAGAACACCACTCGCTGCTATGATTGGCTTAATGGAACTATTGAATCCTGAATTAAAATCGGCAAAGAACAAAGAGTTAATGAGTAACGCGCTGTCTTCTGCAGATAGATTAAAGGGGCTTGTTAACGACATTTTAGACTTCTCGAAAATGGAAGCAGATCAGCTACAGCTCGATTTATATTCCGGTAATATATTTAACGAGATTGGTACTACATTGAGGTTGCTTGAAGCCAGTGCTCAAAGCAAAAGAATCAATTTTATTCTTGATTGGCAACCAACCTCTCAATGTTACGCAACACTAGACTGGATGCGTTTAAGTCAGGTTATTAATAATTTAGTGAGTAACTCGATTAAGTTTACCCAGCAAGGCTTTATTAAAGTCATCGTTAGCAATACACCAGAAGCGCTACTGCTGACCGTTGAAGACAGCGGCTGTGGCATGAGCACAGAGCAACAAAAAACATTGTTTCAACCATTTATTCAAGCCGATGCCAGTATTAACCGAAAATATGGCGGAACAGGGTTAGGCATGTCAATTGTGCAGCATTTAGTGGAGCTTATGAACGGCCAAATTACAGTAAACAGTAAGCTTAACCAAGGCACTCAAGTTAATGTGCAGCTGCCAACAATGTTCTCTACGCTAAATGAAGTATTAATTGCTGATGCACAGAGTCATGATGAAATGATTAATAATTGGTTAAAAGCTTGGGGGATCAAACTACAGACGAGTCATAATCAGATCTCATCAACCTCGTCTACAACCAACATTTATCCCGATCTGCTGTTAAGACAAGTGCTATTAAAAAACAATAATCAAGCCTTACAATCTTCCGCCGCCAGCAACCAGTACAGTGGCACGGTCGTTGTGGCTGACGACGATCCAATTAATCGATTTTTATTCCAACAACAGCTGAAAAAACTGGGAGTAGATGTTGTAACTGTTAATGACGGTATAGAAGCATTGCTGTATTTATCAGCTAATCGTAACAGCGTTAGTATGCTTATAACAGATTGTCATATGCCTAATTTAAATGGCTATGAACTCGTACGAAAATTACGTGCAAGGCCTGATTTTGCTGACTTACCTATAATAGGCTGCACAGCTGAAGACTCACGCTTAGTGGCTGAAAAAGCCAATGATGCTGGCATGACCGAAGTCATGTATAAGCCCTATCCCTTCACTCTTTTAAAAGAGACGGTTAGTCGATACTGCATTGAGGTTTTCCCAGATGCAAATCAAGACAAGTTGGAATGGTTAAGCGAATATAGCGACGAAGAGCAGTTAGAGCTGTCAGCAATAGTTAGAGACTCGTTACTCGCTGACAAGCAACAAATTGCAACAGCCGAAATACCACTGCAAGCATTAGGGCATCGCATTAAGGGCGCAGCAAATGCACTTGGGTTAAGCCAACTTGCAGCAGCGGCAGAGCATTGTGAAACCGTCACCGAAATTAATACACCTACAGCTATTTCAGCACTTAATAAAGAAATAGATAACGTCGTTAATGCCATCAATAGCTGGCTTAGTACACAACTCAATTGAACATATTGTGCTAATCAAAATTATCAGCTTAGTCATGAAAATGACAATAAAACTGATTATGACTAAACCCATGGCTGGCGGCGTAGATCTCTGCCAATAACAATCCACTTTTCTCGCTTAGCTATAGCTAAGCGAACAAACTCATTATTCGTTTGGATCAAAATAGCGATGCAATCTTTTCAAACTCTTAAACTCCTAGTTATCGATGACGCACCAACTTTTTTATTCACCATTAAGAGCATGTTGGTCAAACTAGGATTCTTAGAAGTTAACGTCCTCACAGCTAAGTCTGCCAAATTGGCACTCGATCTTGCATCAAACAAACAATTTGATGTGATCATTTGTGACTTTAACTTTGGTACGGGGATGAATGGTAAGCAGCTATTTGAAGAGTTTAAGCACTTGAAATTGCTTACTGATGAATCAGTATTTGTTTTGGTCACCGGAGATAATTCAGCCGCCACAGTACGGCCTATCATCGAGCTAAAACCCGATGAATACCTTTTAAAACCGTTTAATGCTATTACGCTAAAGCAACGTTTATCGATGGCGATACGTCGCAGACATAAACTAGCAGGCCTTTATGCAGCAGAGCGATTACTTGATGCAGAGCAAGGCTTACAACTTTGCGATGAAATGGCACCATTTCATCCTGAATACTACTTTGTGATTGAACGATTTCGTGGTGTTTTCTTAACAATTTTACAGCGCCACGAACAGGCAAAATCCGTTTATCAGTCAACTCTAGCTAAAAAAGATTTAGATTGGGCCAAAGTAGGTTTAGCCAACTCATTGGCGAACTTAGGCCAAATTACTGAAGCCGAAAAGATAATAAACCAGCTGTTAATCGCTTCTCCAAACGATACACAGGTAAAGACTGAAGCTGCCTATATCAAGCTTAAAGACAGTGATATACCTGCTGCCATTTCACATTTAGAGCTCGCAAGTCAAATTGTACCCGGCAACTCAGAACGAGAGTTAATTATCGTCAATTTATGCTTGTCAGTTGAAGACTATGCACAAGCACTCGCACGTTATCGTTTGTACCTTGAGATCAATAAAGATACATACCGCAATAATGACTACAGTAAGCTCAGCTTAATCCGTGTGATCTTGTATCAAGCACGCTTTGCTACGAATAAAGCGGCGCTATTAGAGGAAGCTAAACACCACCTTCGCTCAGTTATTGGCACCGAAAATGAAGCTATTACCCACGAAATTGAGCTGATTAAAGCGCATATTTCAATGGAGTTAGGTTTTTACCGTTCAGCAATCAGCCTACTTAAGAACCTGCACAACAAAGAGTGCTTTCAGCACTTTTACGCCACCTATCACTACGCTTGGTTGCTTAATATCATGAGTGTTGAAAATGAGTTTAACCAAGCTATAAGCTGGTGCAGTCAAAACCTAGGCTATGAAAGTAACCAAATTATTTTTGCCAGCAAAGTGTCCATGTTAGAAGGCTTAAAAAGCCATAATGAAGATAAAAAAAGCTGGTTAAAAGAGCAGTATCTTATGGTTAAAAATGGCGACCTTGATAAGGTCACTTTATTAGAAACCTATTTGGTCATTAACGAAACTGCACCACTGCTAAAAACGGTATGCTTAAACATTATCAAGTCGTTGACTTACGTTTGGCCAAGGCGCTATGGCGTTGTTCAGGTAAAAGAAATCATTCAGCGTTGCGACAATGTGGTGAGGCAGCTTTACGTGGAAGATGAGCTCTTAACAATTAACTACCAAGAGTATTATCAATCAGCATTAGATAAATGCAAAGGGCGAGTTGATTAAGCGCTTATAGGTAAGAACTTTTTTCTTTAGAACATCGTTATTCTTAACGACAAGTCATATCCAAAAAAGTGGTTCCCGTTGCCCACCGTAGACACATGCCTTGAGACCCGCGGTTGGCGATTGGTAACTGTGAAACTACCGCTTAGAGCACGTCATTTTGTAGCACCAAACAAAAAATACTTGGTGCTTTCATTCAAAAACTAACCACAGCAGTGCTATTTGGCAATCCCTCTCTAATTAAAATTAAGCACAAGTTTTCAATTTTTGAAAATCCAACCTTTTATCCCTACACTCATAAAGCGTGATATAAAACAGCTTTAAATAGCCAATAAAAATTTGGTTGAATCGACAATATAGCAATACATAGCCATAACGAAATTCACCTAAAAGCCCAAGCAATGTAAAAATGAAAACGTGATAAACCTCAATGGATTTATCAACCAGGTATTTACTGTATAGATAAACAGTATATACTGTGTAGTTATACAGTGTTTTGAAAAGGACATCACTATGCTTTGCCAACTCAGTATCAACAACTTTGCTATTGTGCGTTTTCTAGAGCTAGATTTTAAAGCCGGCATGACCAGTATTACTGGTGAAACAGGCGCGGGTAAATCGATTGCTATCGATGCCCTCGGGTTATGCTTAGGTAATCGTGCTGACGCCAATGCTATTAGACCTGATGCGACTAAGGCCGAAGTAAGTGCCCGTTTTTTATTAAATGATACTCCAGCAGCTAAACGCTGGCTTGAAGATAACGATCTTGAACTTGATGATGAATGTATTTTACGTCGCACAATAAGCAGCGACGGACGTTCACGAGCCTATATCAATGGTAATCCAGTACCACTTGCGCAAATCAAGGCACTTGGACAGCTACTTATTGGTATTCACGGCCAGCATGCACACCATGCCATGCTTAAAAGTGAGCATCAACTGACTCTGCTAGATAGCTATGCAAACCATAAGATGCTTATCGATAGCGTAACTGCCAGCTATCACAGATGTAAGACGATTGAGAAGCACTTGCACCAATTACAGATGTCACAGCAAGAACGCCTAGCTCGTAAACAACTTTTGCAATACCAAGTTGAAGAACTAAATGAATTTGCGATTACTGAAGGTGAATTTGAGTCGATTGAGGCTGAACACAAAAAGCTTGCTAATAGCACCGCGTTAATTGAGCTTTGTCGCAGCCAGCTACACATACTGCAAGAAAGCGATGAAGGCAGCGTTGAGTCACTGCTTAATACCAGTATTAGCCAAGGCCAAGATCTAGAAAATTACGATCCAGAGTTAGGCAATGTGGTGTCAATGCTGAACGATGCCCTAATTCAAGTGCAAGAAAGCAGTAGCGAAATCGAACGCTATCTAGATGGTTTAGAGCTCGATCCTGAATATTTTGCTCACTTAGAGCAACGGATCTCTAAAGCTATGCAGTTAGCCCGTAAGCATCAAGTCAGCGGCATTGAGCTATATAGTTACCATCAAACCTTATTAGAAGAACTAGCCGATTTAGGCTCTGACGACGATAAGCTAGATGATATTAAGCAAGAGTTACAAGCTAGCCGAGATGCATACTTACAACATGCAAAAAAGCTTAGCCAAAGCCGTAGCCGCTACGCTAAAGAACTTGATAAACAAGTGACTCATTCTATTCATGAGCTGAACATGCCAAAAGGTAAGTTCAACATTGCAGTTAACTTTAACGAAGCTGTCGTTACGCCAACAGGCTGTGACAACATTGAATTTATGGTCTCAACTAACCCTGGGCAGCCATTACAACCTATTGCTAAGGTTGCATCAGGTGGTGAGCTGTCACGTATCGGTTTAGGTATTCAAGTGATCACTGCTAAAAAGGTCTCTACGCCGACGCTAATTTTTGATGAAGTGGATGTGGGGATCTCAGGGCCAACGGCTGCGGTTGTAGGTCGTATGCTGCGCAGCCTTGGCGAGTCAACGCAGGTATTTTGTGTGACCCATTTGCCACAAGTTGCCGGTAATGGTCACCAGCATATGTTTGTCAATAAAAGCAGTAAAGCCGGTAAAACCGAGACTTCAATGATCGCGCTTGATAAGACCCAACGTATTGAAGAGTTAGCCCGCTTACTCGGGGGCGACACTATTACTAGCAATACCTTAGCTAACGCTAAAGAGTTACTTCTGAGTTAATTCTGCAAGCGAGTGCTATGAGTAAATTCAACAATATGATTTTATAAACTTCAAACAAAAATGCAGAGCCTTAGCTCTGCATTTTGTATGCTGATAGTTAACTCGATTAAGCAAAGTAGTAAGCTAAACCTTGTAAGCATAACAGTGAGAAAACACCAGCAAGCACGTCATCAATCATAATACCAAAACCGCCATGAACTTTAGCGTCAAGCCAGCGAATCGGCCACGGCTTTAAGATATCGAAAAAACGAAACAGTGCAAAACCAATGACTAACCATTGCCAACCTACAGGCGCGGCAACCATGGTTATCAATAGCCCAGCTACTTCATCCCAAACAATTGCGCCATGATCGTGGACACCCATATCTTTAGACGCTTTGTCGCAAATATAAAAACCTGCAAGCACGCTAATCATAGTCAACGTAACATACCAAGATAGACTTAGTGGTGCCATTAATAGATAAAGCGGAATAGCAGCTAAAGTTCCAAAAGTACCCGGTGCTTTAGCGGCAAGCCCCGTGCCAAATCCCAATGCTAAAAAGTGAATAGGATTCTTTAATGACAGCTTAGCTAAGGCTGCATCTTTAGAGAGTAAGTTCATTAATTAAAGTGCTCAAAGCCTAAATTTACTGGCTCAAAAGGTTTGTTGTCGTTTAATAAGGTTAACTGACCACCTGTACAGATCTGACCTATTTGGGTAAAGCGTACACCTGTTTCTGCCAACGCTATCTCTAATGCGCCCTTTTGCGCCTCAGGTACGGTAAAGAGTAGCTCATAATCTTCGCCACCGGTTAGGGCGTAGCTTAGTGCCATTTCAGCAGTAGTATTGCGTTTAAGTTGCTCTGAAAGCGGTAAACGGTCAACATTAATTACAGCCCCCACTTGTGAGCTTTTAATAACATGCTGAATATCAGACATTATGCCATCAGAGATATCAATCGCACTTGATGCAATAGTGCGTAGCGACTGGCCAGCAAGCACTCGTGGAGTCGGCCTATAATGACGATTAACGAGGTAAGCACTGTCTTCACTATCTACAGTGGCTTTATTACGCAAGATATCTAAGCCAAGCGCCGAGTCACCTAAACTGCCTGTAACATAAATCCAATCACCATTCTTAGCACCTTGGCGGGTTAAGCCAACATCTTTTGGTAATTGGCCATTGATAGTAATGGTAATTGCGCGCGGACCACGAGTTGTATCGCCGCCAATAAGCGCCACACCATAATATTCAGCGATTTCAAATAGGCCTTCACTAAATTCAGCTAACCAGCCCTCATCGACATCTGGTAGCGTTAACGCTAATGTCATCCACGCAGGTTCAGCCCCCATTGATGCAAGATCTGACAAGTTTACTGCTAATGATTTATAACCAAGATCCTTGGCGGGCATATTGGGGAAAAAGTGCACATTCTCGACTAAGGTGTCGCAAGAGATAGCTATAGACTTACTAGCGTTTGGCTGCACAATAGCGCAGTCATCACCAATACCAATTACAACATCTTTGCGCGACTGAGCGCGCCCAGTAAAGAAACTTTCGATTAATTGAAATTCTTTCACAATACCAATCACAAATATAAGAGAGAGTTCAAGGAGGTTGCGGTAAGAAACCAGACCGTTGCTTTAGCAAAGATAAAGAAAACCACATGCTTTGCTCAAAGCGCTAATGCGCGGACGATTATAAGTTCCCAGCCAGATATAACAAAAACGGCATCCGAAGATGCCGTTTCAATTATTTATTGCGTGCTACCAGCTTATCTAGAATGCCGTTAACAAACTTATGTCCATCTTCTGCGCCGAATGCTTTTGCAAGCTCGATAGCTTCGTTAATCGCTACCTTATAAGGCACATCCTTGCGGAATGTCAGTTCATAAGTTGCGATACGTACAATCGCTTTTTCAACTGGATCCACTTCATCAAGTGGACGAGTCACGAATGGAGTAATTAGCTCATCCAATTGACTCTTCTTTGTTGCAACGCCGCCTAAAAGCTCACGAAAGTAAGCGATATCAACGCCAGCAACATCTTGTTCAGTTAGAAACTCATGCTCAACATCAGCAATATTGTTACCACTTAGCTGCCATGAGTAAATGGCCTGAACGGCTAAACGGCGGGCCTTACGGCGCTCTGAAGGCTTCATTAAATTGTCCTAAATTACAGCTGTTCTTCAAGTGCTTGCAGAACGTTAACCATTTCTAGCAGACCAAGTGCAGCTTCGCCGCCTTTGTTACCTGCTTTAGTACCCGAACGCTCAATAGCTTGTTCAATGGTATCAGTGGTTAAAACGCCGAATGAAACAGGAATATCAAACTCAAGTGCAACTTGAGCTAAACCTTTATTACATTCGCCTGCAACAAAATCGAAATGAGGTGTACCACCACGGATTACCGCACCTAGTGCGATGATTCCGTCAAATTTTCCGCTAGCCGCAACACGACGCGCAGCAAGAGGCAGTTCAACAGCGCCAGGCACTTTAACTACAGTGATATTTTCATCTGCAACTTGGCCAAAACGCTTAAGAGTGTCAACCGCGCCATCGAGCAAACTATCAACAACAAAGCTGTTAAAACGTGAAACTACGATCGCAACTTTGGCGTTTTTCGATTCGATATTACCTTGAACTACGTTCATTTATCTTACCTAAATTAGCTTAATTACCCTGCATAGGGACGGAAGAGGCGGTATGATACCACAGCACTCCGCGCTGATCTCTATGCAATTAATAAGAAAAGTGTGAATTTAAGCCCCAAGTTGACAGTCAACCTGAGGCAAGTATTTATTCTGCTATATAATCAGTTACTTCTAAGCCAAAGCCTGAAAGAGAGTGGTAACGCTTTGGCGAGCTCAATAGTCGCATAGTCGTCACACCAACATCAGCCAAAATTTGTGAGCCGACACCCACTTGGCGAGACGTTCCTTTCCAAGGTGCTGCAGCTGGTGTACTACCGTTATCTTCCGCTTCAAAAGCTTTTACTTTCGCAAGAATGTCGCTGCTGTGTTCATGGTTGCCCAATAACACAAGTACACCGCCTTCATTACTAATGCGTTCCATTGCTTTTTCTAACGGCCAGCTACGTTGCTGATCACGCTCTGAGTGCAATAGATCATTAAAGGTGTTTTGCAGGTGAACGCGCACTAATGTGTTTTCGGTCACTTCACCTTTAACCAATACATAATGCAATTGGTTATCGATAGTGTCGCGATAAGTCAGCATCTCAAACTCACCAAAGCGAGTAGGTAGCTTACATTTTGCTTCACGAACAACACTGGTCTCTTTTGTGTTGCGGTATTCGATTAGGTCAGCAATAGTGCCCATCTTCAAACCGTGCTTCTCAGCGAAGATCTCTAGATCTGGACGACGCGCCATAGTGCCGTCGTCATTTAAAATTTCAACAATCACTGATGATGGCTCAAAACCAGCAAGACGCGCTAAATCACAACCTGCTTCTGTATGGCCTGCACGGATAAGTACCCCGCCTTCTTGCGCCATCAACGGGAAGATATGGCCTGGCTGCACGATATCAGCAGGCTTAGCATCTTTACCAACAGCGGCAAGCACAGTTACTGCACGATCTTGCGCTGAGATACCTGTAGTGACCCCTTCAGCCGCTTCAATAGAAACAGTAAAGTTCGTCGAGAACTGGGCGTTATTGTTAGTTACCATTAACGGCAAGTTCAATTGCTGACAACGTGCTTTAGTTAGTGTTTGGCAGATAAGGCCGCGACCAAAAGTAGCCATAAAGTTCACCGCTTCTGGCGTCACCATGTCAGCAGCCATAATTAGGTCGCCTTCATTTTCTCTGTCTTCGTCATCCATCAAGATGACCATCTTACCTAGACGAATATCTTCGATGATCTCTTCTATACTATGTAACGCCATGTTCAGACCTTTATTTTTTGCCACTACAATGAACAACTTGCATCGAGGTCAATGCTCTCTTGTAGTGAGTTATTAATGATTATTCTTGTATCTTCCGCTTAATATAAGCTGATTAAGACAAATTTAATCGCCAAAACAGCCTTAAGCCAGTATTTATCTTAAAAATCCTGAGCGAGCTAACAGTTCCATAGTCACTTCAGACTTAGGTTTACTGTCTTGCGCTTGACTGCCATAGCTCATCAAACGCTCTAAATGTCTCGCAATTAAGTCCACTTCAATGTTAACGCTTTCACCAGCTTTAAGATCCACTAACGTAGTTTCACCAGCTGTATGCGGCACAATAGTCAGTCTAAACTTATGCCCTTGCACCTCGTTAACCGTTAAGCTGACACCATCAATAGTTATTGAGCCTTTATGGGCGATATAACGCCCCAGCTCTGGTGGTGGAGATAACCAAAACTCAATAGCTTGACCGCGAAATTGCCTATCGTCCACATGAGCAATACCGTCCACGTGGCCACTTACCATATGCCCGCCTAAACGAGTCGTTGGTGTCACCGCTTTTTCAAGGTTAACGGCTTTTCCTACTTGATAATGAGAGAAACCCGTCAAACTTACGGTTTCGGCAGAGATATCTGCTACATAACCATCGCTCATGAGTTCGACTACGGTTAGACATACGCCGTTAGTGGCAATACTGTCACCCAGTTTAACGTCTGATAAATCTAATTTGCCGCTGGCAACGGTTAAGCGAATGTCGTCACCGCGACGTTCTACTTTTCTTAAATGACCAACTGACTCAATAATCCCAGTAAACATAGATTAATTACTCACTCTTAACGTTAAGCGGGTATCTTTGCCCACTTTACGTTCATCGATTAGGTTGATTCGCGGGATGTCTGACATCGTTTGGAAGTCATCTAGCGTAAGTAAATTACGCCCATGCCCGCCTAAAATCTTCATCGCTTGATACAATACTAATTCATCAGCCAAGCCTTGGTTCAACACTGCGCCAGCCAAGGTTGCTCCCGCTTCTATCAATACAGAATTACACGTTTTACCCAGTAGAGTTAACAAAGCCTGCAAGTCTATGCGGTCATTAACGGTTGGTAATACTTGTTGCGACATATGTGCAGGCCAAGCTGCTTGAACATTTGAAGGGTAAGGTTTGCTACTCACCAATAACACTGGCGAAGCTTGCTTAAATAAGTTTAGCTCAGCACCAAGACGCGCTTGCGTATCGACGACAACACGCAACGGTTGATGGATTTCAGCAGGTGCGAGTTGATTTGCCAACCAGCCTAACTCGCTATGACGCACATTAAGACTTGGGTCATCAGCGAGAATAGTTTCAACGCCAGTAACCAATGCACAATGCCGCGCACGAAGTCGCTGTACATCGCTGCGTGCTTCAGGGCCTGTTATCCACTTAGACACACCATTTGATAATGCAGTCTTGCCATCAAGACTTGCTGCAAGCTTTACTGTTACCCAAGGCAACCCCATTTGCATGCGTTTTAAAAAGCCCAAGTTAACCTGCTTTGCCTCTTCAGTCAGCAAGCCAACATCCACTTGAATTCCTGCATCGCGTAGCATAGCAATACCGCGGCCAGAGACCTCAGGATTAGGGTCGGTTACAGCAATAACCACCCGACTAACACCATGCTCTATTAATGCTTTAGCACAAGGCGGAGTGCGCCCATAATGGCTGCATGGCTCAAGCGTGACATAAGCAGTAGCGTCTTTAGCATCATCCCCAGCCATGTTTAACGCATAGACTTCAGCATGAGGACCACCAGCACGGATATGATAACCTTCACCGACGATTACGCCATCTTTAACGATAACGCTACCTACACTAGGATTTGGACGGGTGGTGTACATGCCTTTTTGTGCCAACTGAATGGCAAGGCTCATCATTTGACTATCTTCGCTAGACCACATAATGGCGGCAATTCCGATTGTTGATTTGATGGAGAGCCCAGTCGTGAACTGCGCCCTTGTCACTTAGATTACTTTCTAGGTTATTTTTGCAGCTTAGCGATAGCGTCGCCAAACTCTGAAACATCTTCAAAAGCGCGATAAACTGAAGCAAAACGAATATAGGCAACTTTATCTAAGTTAACCAACTGTTCCATCATCAAGTTACCGATCATTTCAGATTTCACTTCACGTTCACCTGTGGCGCGCAAAGTCGATTTAATCTTAGTCAATGCCTGCTCAATTTGATCCATTGATACAGGTCTTTTCTCTACGGCTCTTAACATGCCACCACGCAGCTTTTCTTCATCAAAAGGCTGGCGACTACCGTCTTGCTTTACCACACGCGGCATCACTAACTCCGCGCCTTCAAAAGTAGTAAAACGTTCGTGACACTGAACACACTCTCTACGTCGACGCACCTGGTGGCCGTCAGCGACTAATCGCGAATCAATCACTTTTGTGTCAGTTGCGCTACAAAATGGACAATGCATTTAGCCTCCGGTTAGAAATTAGGTCGTTTCACTCACTGGATTTAGCTAAACCTCAGAAAGTAGACTCGAATCAAAAGTATGCTTGAATACAAACAAAAATGGCCGCATAAATGCGGCCATTGGAGTCTACCTGATTTAACCCTTAAGGTTAACCGTAAACAGGGAACTTAGCGCACAATTCTAGAACCTGAGCCTTAACGCGCTCGCTAACGGCTAGATCTGAAATGTCGTCTAAGATGTCACACATCCAGTTAGTCAGTAACACTGACTCTTCTTCACCAAAACCACGACGAGTGATTGCTGGAGAACCAATACGTAGACCAGATGTCACAAATGGTGAACGAGGATCGTTTGGCACTGAGTTTTTGTTTACTGTGATGTTAGCGTTACCTAGGGCAGCGTCAGCATCTTTACCAGTGATATCTTTGCTGATTAAATCAAGCAAGAACAGATGGTTGTCAGTACCGCCAGATACCACATCGTAGCCACGCTCGATGAAAGTACGTGCCATTGCTTTAGCGTTAACAACAACTTGCTCTTGGTAAGTGGTGAACTCTGGGTCTAGTGCTTCTTTAAATGCAACCGCTTTAGCAGCGATAACGTGCATTAAAGGACCACCTTGGCCACCAGGGAATACCGCAGAGTTTAGCTTCTTGTAGATATCTTCATCGTTGATAGCAGAAAGAATCAAACCACCACGAGGACCTGCAAGCGTCTTATGGGTTGTTGTAGTGACAACGTGTGCGTGTGGCATTGGGCTTGGGTAGATACCTGCTGCAACTAGACCGGCAACGTGAGCCATATCAACAAATAAATATGCGCCAACTTTGTCAGCGATTTCGCGGAACTTGCCCCAATCAATGATGCCAGAGTAAGCGCTGAAGCCCGCAATAATCATCTTTGGTTGATGCTCAACAGCAAGACGTTCCACTTCAGCGTAATCAATCTTACCTGTTGTTTCGTCAATACCGTACTGAACTGCATTGTATAGCTTACCAGAGAAGCTTACATGAGAACCGTGAGTCAAGTGACCACCGTGCGCTAGGCTCATACCAAGAACGGTATCGCCGCCTTGAAGCAGTGCCATAAATACGGCCGCGTTAGCTTGTGAACCAGAGTGTGGCTGCACGTTTGCGTAAGTCGCGCCGAATAGCTCTTTTGCACGAGAAATAGCAAGCTCTTCAACAATATCTACATGCTCACAACCACCGTAGTAACGCTTACCAGGGTAACCTTCAGCATATTTGTTAGTTAGCTGTGTACCTTGCGCTTCGATAACACGAGGACTAGTGTAGTTTTCTGAAGCAATGAGTTCGATGTGCTCTTCTTGGCGGCGCGTTTCATCTTCAATTGCTGCAAATAGTTGTGGATCGTAATCCGCGATATTCATATCTTTTTTCAGCATTACTCACTCCAGCTGTAAAATTGTTCTAGTAGGGTTGCGCGGTATGATACAGCGCATTCGATCACAATCCCAGTATTTACAACATGAAATTACTTGCAATTCTAGATGAGTGAGTTTTGTAAAAAGCACTAATAGCAGCTAACAACAAGTAAATATTGTTATGACCGATATCAAGCTGACACACACTGAAACTGCGCGAATTCAGATTTAAGTTCTGCATTGAATCGAGTAGAATTGCCAGCAATCAACATAGAAAAAATACAATCAAAGAGAATTAAACATGGCTCAATTTGTATATAGCATGCTTAGAGTGGGCAAGATTGTCCCACCTAAAAAACAGATCTTAAAAGACATCTCATTAAGCTTTTTCCCTGGCGCTAAAATCGGTGTTTTGGGTCTTAACGGCTCTGGTAAGTCTACCCTACTTCGCATCATGGCGGGTCTTGATACTGAAATTGAGGGTGAAGCTCGCCCAATGCAAGATCTTAAAATTGGTTACCTACCGCAGGAACCAAAGCTAGATCCAAACCAAACAGTTCGTGAAGCCGTTGAAGAAGCCGTTGCAGACGCCAAAAACGCCCTAGTACGTTTAGATGAAGTCTATGCACTTTATGCTGAGCCTGATGCAGATTTTGACGCACTTGCAAAAGAGCAAGGTGAATTAGAGTCAATAATCCAATCTCAAGATGCGCACAATCTAGATGTGGTTTTAGACCGTGCAGCTAACGCACTGCGTCTTCCTGATTGGGATGAGAAGATTGAAGTGCTATCAGGTGGTGAACGTCGCCGTGTAGCGATTTGTCGTCTGCTACTAGAAAAGCCTGACATGCTGTTACTTGACGAACCAACCAACCACTTGGATGCGGAATCGGTTGCATGGTTAGAACGTTTCTTACAAGAGTACACGGGTACTGTTGTGGCAATTACCCACGATAGATACTTCCTTGATAACGCAGCAGGCTGGATCTTAGAACTTGACCGTGGTGAAGGTATTCCATGGGAAGGAAACTACTCTTCTTGGCTTGAGCAGAAAGATGCCCGTCTAACGCAAGAATCTGCCACTGAAAGCGCACGTCAAAAGACTATCGCCAAAGAGCTTGAATGGGTACGTCAAGGTGCTAAAGGCCGTCAGTCTAAAGGTAAAGCACGTATGGCTCGCTTCGAAGAGCTTAATACTAACGACTACCAAAAGCGTAACGAAACCAACGAACTCTTTATTCCGCCAGGACCGCGCTTAGGTGACAAGGTTATCGAAATCAATAACCTGACAAAATCTTATGGCGACCGCGTACTGATTGATAACTTGAGCTTCTCAGTACCAAAAGGCGCAATCGTCGGTATTATCGGTGCTAACGGTGCGGGTAAATCAACATTATTTAAGATGATTTCCGGCGCTGAGCAGCCAGATAGCGGCACCGTAGAGCTCGGTGAGTCTGTTCAAATCGCATCGGTTGAACAGTTCCGTGATTCAATGAACGATAAGAACACGGTTTGGCAAGAGATCTCTGACGGCCAAGACATTATGCGTATCAACAACACTGAAATTCCAAGCCGCGCTTATGTAGGCCGCTTTAACTTCCGTGGTGGCGATCAGCAAAAGATCATCGGTACATTGTCAGGTGGTGAACGTAACCGAGTGCATTTAGCTAAGCTTCTACAAGCTGGCGGTAACGTACTGTTACTGGATGAGCCAACCAACGACTTAGACGTTGAAACATTGCGTGCACTTGAAGAAGCACTACTTGAGTTCCCAGGTTGTGCCATGGTGATTTCACACGACCGTTGGTTCTTAGATAGAATCGCAACTCACATCCTAGACTACCGCGACGAAGGTAAAGTTAACTTCTATGAAGGTAACTACACTGAGTACTCAACATGGTTGAAAGAAACCATGGGTACAGACGTTGTTGAGCCGCATCGCTTAAAGTACAAGCGTATGGTTAAGTAACACTCATCGTACATATTCAAAGGAGGCTTAAGCCTCCTTTTTTATTGTTCTAAAACAATCAATCCGCCTGCAGCCCCAATTTCCAGTACAAATATAACAAGCGCTCTTTTATTAAGCCAAAGATCCTCCACTCGAGAAGCACAAATATTTTGCATTTCGGCAACAAAATCCTTATTAAATATGCCAAAATGCCAATTGGTATAAATTAACCAATTAAAACGGCAGCAGTTTCCCTGTCTCTAAAATAATAAAAATGCATTTACATCAGTAAGGCTGCAATTAATGGACAAGAATGCAATGGACGATAAAACTCGCTTATCTCAGGCTAACAGCAGTGCCACTAGTGCCCCCTCAATAAGCACTCAGGAGCCTGCTATTCCAGCCAAAAAATCAACCGGCTTTTTAAATAGCATTAATCATTTCCGCGGTATTGCCATTATCTTTATTGTAATGGCTCATTGTTATCGCCCTGCGGGCTGGGAAGTGGAAACCTTTGCCGACAAAGCTTGGTTTAACTTGATGATGAACGGCACGGTCTTTTTTGTGTTTATCTCAGGCTTTTTGTTCCACCATGTGTTCTATCACCGCTGGGACTACAAAAAGTATATGAAGAGCAAAACTAAATTTGTTTTCCTGCCTTATTTACTTTTATCTTTACCTTGGATTGTTTGGCACCTTACAGTAGGTACCGACCCAATGATGCATAAAGAGATGGCAGATATTACAGGCCCAGCCGCGGCTGCAAGCTGGTATGTCATAACTGGTCGAACTTTGACTGCATATTGGTATATTCCTATGGGAATGATGTTATTCGCCCTATCGCCTTGGGTCATGTATCTCATTAAAAAGCAGCAAGTACTCTACTACGCTATTCCGCTGTTAATCATTGCGATACTGGTACATAGACCGGTTTCAAACCTAAATGCGATTCAATCTTTAGTCTACTTTTTACCCGTCTACCTACTTGGGGTTTGGGGTTCAGCCCATCGCGAAAAACTATTCCCATTTATCGATAAGTATTGGCTGCCAATGCTACTTACAGGTATTGCCCTAGCCCTTATACAAGCGCAGTACTTTGGTGCCGGAACACTAAATAAAGCGCCATTTGAAATGACAGTGCCTGACTTAATGTTGCCGCAAAAAATCTTGCTCACGCTAGTAATATTGGCGATTTTAAACAAGTTTGAGCATATCTCGATTGCACCACTGCAAAAGTTAGCTGAGGTCAGCTTTGCCATTTACTTTATTCACCCTTGGATCACCACTCCATGGTGGATGCTCTATGACAGTCCAGATCTATTTGGCCTTGCCGGTAAAGGAAATGTGTTTACCACCTTATTAGTTACCTTGGGCGTGATTGCGATTTCCTACGTTATTGCAATCATCATCAAGAAGTTACTGAGTAAGCGCAGCCGTTATTTAATTGGCTGGTAAATAACTTATTACCTTGAAAAACTTGATTTAAAGACACAAAAATAAGAAGTACAACAATGACTAAATCTTTATTATTAGCGGTCAGTTTACTGACTACCACTTGGCAACTGCAGGCATCAGAGCCTGTTGCTTATCAATTTGACGGCCCTTATGTAATCGATAATTTGGCAGAATCGCAGACAGTCACTAATGGCAATCAATCACAAACCGCTTATTGGATTTGTAATGCTAAGCTACAGTCCACTGTAATCAGCAATAATAGCCTTAAGCGCCCTGATAACTGTGGTCAATTACCTGAGCCGCTGCTCAGCAATGCCATTAAACAAGTGATGCCTGATAGCTACAGCGGTGTTAATAATATCGTTGCCCTCAGCGATGTTCATGGTCAATACGATGTTTTAATCAGCCTGCTTAAAAACCAAAAAATCATCGATGCTGATAATAACTGGGCTTTCGGTGATGGTCATATGGTTATTACCGGCGATATGTTTGACCGCGGCGACAAGATAAACGAAGTCTTGTGGTTTGTTTATCAACTGGATAAACAGGCAAAAGCAGCAGGTGGCATGCTACATCTACTCATGGGCAACCATGAACAGATGGTACTTGGCGGCGACTTAAGATACGTGCATGAGCGCTATGATCTGGCCAGTGAATTAATGGCAAAAAGTAACGATGAGCTTTATGGCGCCGACACCGAAATCGGTCAGTGGCTTAGAAGCAAACACACCTTAGTGAAAATCAATGATGTACTTTACATGCATGGTGGAATTAGCAGTGAATGGTTAGATCGCGGGCTGACAATCGCGCAAGCCAATAGACTATTTAGAGACAATATTGGTAGACCCAAAAGCGAGCTTAAACAGGATGAGTTATTAAACTTCCTGTTTTATGGCAACGGACCCACTTGGTATCGTGGCTACTTTAAAGATAATTTTACTGAAACCGAGCTTGATAAAATTCTCGCTTATTTCAAGGTTAACCATATTACCGTCGGCCACACCTCACAAAAACAGGTGCTAGGCCTGTTTAATAATAAGGTGATAGCCATTGACAGCAGCATAAAACTAGGCAAACAGGGCGAGTTATTACTGATTGAAAATAACCAATTTAGTCGTGGGTTATTCGATGGTTCGCGACAAGCGCTGTAACAGTCTTAATTTGCCCCAGTACAGCTAGTTAAACACTAAGCACTAAAAATAGAGCCGACCAACAAGGTTGGCTCTTATAGTCGTATCTGAGCTTACCCTCTGAGGCATTAACAACTAACCCCATTTCTATTACAGGCTTAACAGTTGCGATTTAATAAGCTTTGCCTCATCAAAACAACTTGTATCGGCAAGCACACACGAACAACCTCCTCCTAGGCTCATTACGCTAAATGATTCAGTTCCCTCCTTTGCCGATGAAACCAAGATGATAATATTGATAACGAAAGGTTAACTTTGATCCATTTAAGATAAAACCATGTAAAACATTAACTTATACTTTTCCTTACTTTACATTGCTTTACTCTACAAAGGCCGTTTTTTATCTAAAATAATCCCAACTTTGGCAGGGTAAGTAATCATTCATGAAACCATCTTATTTTTTAATTCCTTTAATCTTGATTGTCGCGGGTGCTGTTTCGTATAGCAGCTACTCAGAAGCTAAACGCACCGACACTAAAGATCGTCCTGTGCGCACCGTCCCGGTTGTAACTGGATTGGTCGAACAGCATGACTTATCTCAGTCACTGTCCTTGATTGGTAAGCTCGATGCTGAGCAATCGGTATATATTGCACCGCAAATTGCAGGCAAGATTAAGTCTATTCAAATCAATACTGACCAAGAAATCAGTCAAGGCCAGATTTTAGTACAACTTGATGACGCCAAAGCACAAGCAGCCCTTGCAGAAGCCAATGCTTACCTCGCCGATGAAAAGCGTAAACTTAAAGAATTCCTTAAACTCATTGATAAAAACGCCATCACTAAAACTGAAATCGATGCCCAAACCGCCAGTGTGGATATGGCACTCGCTCGCCTTGCAGCGGCGCAAGCCGACCTTGATTACCATTACTTAAGCGCACCATTTTCAGGTACTGCAGGCCTTATAGATTTTAGCCAAGGCAAAATGGTCACTGCGGGTACAGAGCTATTATCACTTGATGATCTGTCAAGCATGCGACTTGATTTACAAGTGCCTGAAAACTACCTGTCACAGTTAAGTGTTGGCATGGCCGTTAGTGCTAAGAGTCGTGCTTGGCCAGATCAAGCCTTTATCGGTAAAGTCATCGCCATCGATTCTCGCGTCAACCAAGACACCCTAAACCTCAAAGTCAGAGTGCAGTTTGATAACCCTCTACATCAATTAAAGCCAGGCATGATGATGTCTGCAACCATGTTATTCCCGAGCGTTTCTGAACCTGTGATCCCAGTACAAGCGCTAGAATACTCAGGGACTAACCGCTTTGTTTATGTTATTGGCACTGATGGTATTGCTAAGCGCACTAAAGTTACTTTGGGCGCACGTATTGATAATGAAGTACTGATAACAGAAGGACTTAGCATTGGCGATAAAGTGGTGGTTCAAGGTTTAGTGAATATGCGTGATGGTCTGCGTGTGGATGATTTAGCCGAATCAGCCCTCGTTAAAAAACCAGCCAATGAAGCGAAAGAAGAACAACAAGCAAGAGGAAGCATCTAAATGTGGTTGTCTGATGTTTCAGTAAAACGCCCGGTTGTTGCCATAGTACTTAGTTTATTACTCTGCGTTTTTGGCGCAGTCTCTTTCACTAAACTTGCTGTTCGTGAAATGCCGGACGTTGAGAGCCCTGTGGTTACCGTAATGACCACCTATGAAGGTGCCTCTGCCACCATCATGGAAAGCCAAATCACCACCGCATTGGAAAGTGAGCTAACCGGTATTAGTGGTGTTGACCAGATTCAGTCTGTTACCCGTAACGGCATGTCACGAATTACGGTCACTTTTCTATTAGGTTGGAACCTAACTGAAGGTGTCAGTGATGTACGCGACGCAGTTGCCCGCGCACAGCGCCGTCTGCCCGATGAAGCAAACGATCCTATTGTGTCTAAAGACAACGGTACTGGTGAGCCATCGGTATATGTCAATTTAAGCTCGTCTGTAATGGACAGAACACAGCTAACGGACTACGCGCAGCGGGTACTTGAAGACAGGTTCAGCCTAATATCAGGCGTGAGTAGTGTGGATATCTCTGGTGGCTTGTACAAGGTCATGTACGTACAGCTTAGTCCAGAGTTAATGGCTGGTCGTAATGTTACTGCCGCCGATATCGTGAAAGTACTCAATAAAGAAAACGTTGAAACACCCGGCGGTGAAGTACGTAACGACACCACCGTTATGGCTGTTCGTACCGCGCGTTTATACCAAAGCCCTGAAGACTTTGAATATCTGGTTATCCGCACAGCAGGTGATGGTTCGCCTATCTATCTAAAAGATGTCGCTAAGGTATTTATTGGTGCAGAAAACGAGAACTCAACCTTTAAAAGTGATGGCGTTGTTAACATCTCACTAGGTATTGTTGCGCAATCTGACGCTAATCCGCTGGAAGTTGCGCAAGATGTGCATAAAGAAGTTGATCTCATCCAAAAGTTTTTGCCGGACGGTACTAAGCTGATTGTTGACTATGACTCCACGGTATTTATCGACCGCTCGATTGATGAAGTCTTCAGCACACTAGCCGTTACCGCCCTATTGGTTATTTTAGTGCTGTACATCTTTATCGGCCAAGCAAGGGCGACGCTGATCCCTGCGGTAACGGTACCCGTATCACTAATTTCCGCCTTTATCGCCGCTAACATGTTTGGCTACTCGATTAACCTTTTAACCCTAATGGCATTGATTTTATCAATTGGCCTCGTGGTTGATGATGCCATCGTGGTGGTAGAAAACATCTTCCACCATATCGAGAAAGGCGAGCCGCCTATTTTAGCTGCCTACAATGGTACCCGTGAAGTTGGCTTTGCCGTAATGGCAACCACCGCGGTACTGGTGATGGTCTTCTTGCCGATTTCATTTATGGAAGGCATGGTTGGCCTACTGTTTACTGAATTCTCGGTTATGCTAGCAGTTTCAGTGCTGTTCTCGTCGCTAATAGCACTAACCTTGACCCCAGTACTTGGCAGCAAGATTCTTAAAGCAAACGTTAAACCGAATCGCTTTAACTTGATCGTTGATAGCGCTTTTAGACGTCTAGAAGACGGTTATCGTAAAATGGTAACCAAAGCTGTATCACTGCGCTTAGCAGCGCCATTAGTGATTATTGCCTGTATCTTGGGCAGTGGCTGGCTAATGCAACAGGTACCAGCTCAGCTTGCGCCACAAGAAGATCGCGGGGTGATTTTTGCCTTTATTAAAGGCGCTGAAGGTACCAGCTATAACCGTATGGCTGCCAATATGGAAATAGCCGAAGACAAACTCATGCCGCTTTTAGGGCAAGGCGTAGTCAAATCTTTTAGTATTCAAGCGCCTGCTTTTGGTGGCCGCGCTGGCGATCAAACCGGTTTTGTGATTATTCAGCTAGAAGACTGGAACGAAAGAACCATTAACGCCCAGCAAGCCCTAGGCGTGATTTCAAATGCATTAAAAGGCATTCCTGATGTTATGGTAAGGCCGCTACTACCTGGCTTTAGAGGTGGCTCAAGTGAGCCTGTGCAATTCGTTTTAGGCGGCTCTGATTACCAAGAGCTATTTAAATGGGCAACAATGCTTGAGGAAGAAGCGCTATATAGCCCGATATTTGAAAGCCCTGAAATCGACTATAAAGAGACTTCACCTGAGCTGGTAGTCACCGTTGATAAAGAGCGTGCAGCCGAGCTTGGAATAAGTGTTGCCGAAGTGTCTGAAACCTTAGAGATCATGCTCGGCGGTCGCAGCGAAACCACCTTTGTTGAGCGTGGTGAAGAGTACGATGTTTACCTGCGCGGTGATGAAAGTAGTTTTAGTAACGTGGCCGATCTTAGTCAAATCTATATGCGTTCGAGCAAAGGTGATCTAATCACCTTAGATACCATTACCCATATTGAAGAGGTGGCCTCGGCGCTAAAACTGAGTCACAACAACAAGCAAAAATCGATCACCTTAAAAGCGAACTTAGGCGAAGGTTACACCTTAGGCGAAGCACTCGACTTCTTAGATCAAAAAGCGATTGAGATGCTGCCTAGTGACATTAGTGTTGCTTACACTGGCGAGTCTAAAGACTTTAAAGAAAACCAAAGCAGTATCTTTATTGTATTTGGCTTAGCGCTACTGGTGGCTTACTTAGTGTTAGCAGCGCAGTTTGAGAGCTTTATTAACCCATTAGTAGTGATGTTTACCGTACCTATGGGCGTGTTTGGTGGTTTCTTAGGTTTATATCTAACTGGCCAAGGACTGAATATCTACAGCCAAATTGGTATGATCATGCTGATTGGTATGGTGACTAAGAACGGCATTTTGATTGTAGAATTTGCTAACCAACTGCGGGATAAAGGTCTTGAGATTGAGCAAGCGATTATCGACGCATCGACTCGACGTTTACGCCCTATCTTGATGACTGCGTTCACCACCCTTATTGGCGCAATACCGCTAATCCTATCTACAGGAGCAGGCGCAGAAAGCCGCATTTCCGTCGGTACAGTGGTGTTCTTTGGTATGGCCTTTGCTACTTTTGTAACCTTACTGGTTATCCCAGCCATGTATCGCTTGATTTCGGTAGCAACGAAGTCCCCAGGCTATGTAGAGTCGCAGCTAGAGCTTGCAATTGTTGAGCATCAACAACCGGCGAACAAGCAAAGCTAGTGCCTCAATTAGACTGTTGAATAGCGGTAATATTCGAACTGAGCACAAAAAGGAGCGGCCTTATTAATATAAGCCGCTCCTTTTTTGTAGGTCTAGGTTTGCTGTATATAAGCGTGTAACTAATATAAAACGGCAATTGCTTGAGTCTTTTCTATACTCATAGTTAAGCCACTAGCGTTGTTAACTGCTAGTCAATTTGCTAATTAGAGGTCACGCTTATGGATGAAACTGACTTTTGCTCAAAAGAAGAACAAGATTTAACAGAACAACGCACAACCACAGATGTTTATGAAACCATTAATGTAAATGGCCAATTTATAGTGGAGCGCCGTCAAAACGGTGACAGCCGAAGCAATGCAAAACTGCGCGCTTATGACCGTCGCCAATCAACATACTCCCACTTTGCTGAAGTCGATATCTATATCTAGCTAATGCCCTTTGTTTAACCATTTAGTTTTAGATACTGGGTTAAAGCTTTAACCTAGCCGCTAGCCCAATATCTAAACTCGAACCGTTCACTATTCACCAAGATCATATTCCACAATGCAGACTAAAATGCTTGCCTTAAATACCCGGCAGACACAGTCACAAATATAAGACATGAGTGCGTAAACCATAGAACTGTGAGATAGTAACGTTTGTTATTCAGTTAGCTAGATTAAGCCAAGATAACGATATTTTCTCTAGCTACATGCCAAATGAGCCATAAGTGAAAAAAATAGCCCTATTCGTTGATGTCCAAAATATTTATTACACCTGCCGCCAAGCTTATGGCAAGCAATTTAATTATCGAAAATTGTGGCAACACTTAGGCTATGAGGGAGATATTGTGCAAGCAACCGCTTACGCAATACACCGCGGGGATGACGGCCAACTCAAATTCCAAGACGCCTTAAAACACATTGGTTTTGACGTGAAGTTAAAGCCCTTTATTCAGCGCAGTGATGGCTCAGCTAAAGGTGATTGGGATGTGGGGATCACCATCGACATTATGGAAGCCGCTAGTGAAGTCGACTGTATTATTTTACTTTCTGGCGATGGTGACTTTGACTTACTCATGCACAGAATCCAACAAAAATATGGCGTTGAAACACAAGTCTACGGCGTACCAACGCTAACAGCCAAATCACTGATTGATTCCGTCAGCCAGTTCCACGAAATAGATAATAGCCTTTTGCTTTAAGCTTACACATGAATATAGGTTTGCAACAATTAAGGCGCCTATCTGCAGCATAGACGCCTTGCTAAGACTATTTTAAATAGCCACTATTTAGCCAAATCAGCCAACCCTCATCACTTCTACCTTCGAGCGGTAGCTTAATTCCAATCAGTATAAAGATTTGGTCGCTCAGCGAGAATTTAGCGCTTCTGAGGCAAGGTCATTAAATGCTCCTGCATTAATGACATTCACCACATCCATGTGGTTTGCAGCGAGTGAAGAGCATAGCTGAACGAGGTTCAAGCTCCCTTTTTATTTATTAAGAGTCACAGCTTCAGAATCGCTAAAACTCGCCATTCTGGAGCGTTTTTGGCTGCCTACTTCTGCGTTGAATAGCCTCGCAAGGGAATAGCCATTACTTCCGCGATTCGCCTTGAATTAGCTTGCCAAAAACCGCTCTGAGTAGATCAACTTCTTATACTGATTGGTATTAGTACAAATCAGCTTATAAGCTCGGCTATGGTCTTAAAACGGCTACGTCGAAAGTATTATTTTACGCTAGTTATAAGTTAATTTAGGAGTTTATTTCACTATTTACCGAGTTTTAGTGAGCTTAAAGTCATTAAAACCTTTGTTTGTGTCATAAAATTACAAAATTAGTAAGGCAGATCCGATTTTCGGGCTGATTTTGTTTAATCCGGTGTTTTATTAGAGATTGATCACACCTTTATTGCGGTAGTATTGGTACTTTAATTACCAGAAAAGATAACAACTTTTAACATTAAGCGTAATAGGTGATTCTTATGGCTGCTAAATTTTTTATCCCATCTGTCAATATCTTAGGGCAAGATGCTGTTACCGAAGCAATTGGCGACATTAAGTCTCTAGGCTTTAAAAATGCATTAATTGTTACAGATAAGCCGCTGGTTGATATTGGTCTTGTTGGCCAAGTTACCGATAAGCTTGCCAGCAATGATATCCGTTCAGTCGTCTTCGATGGCGTGCAACCAAACCCGACTGTAGGCAACGTTGAAGCCGGACTTGAAATATTAACTGCCAACAAATGTGACTTTGTCATTTCTTTAGGTGGTGGCTCTCCACATGATTGCGCTAAAGGTATTGCACTGGTTGCAACAAATGGCGGCAGCATCAAAGATTACGAAGGCTTAGATGTATCAACTAAGCCACAACTACCACTTGTAGCCATAAACACCACAGCCGGTACTGCAAGTGAGATGACACGTTTTTGTATTATTACCGACGAACAGCGTCACATAAAAATGGCGATTGTAGATAAGAACACCACGCCAATTTTATCAGTGAACGACCCAGAACTTATGCTACTTAAGCCAGCAGGGCTAACCGCTGCAACCGGTATGGACGCGCTCACTCACGCCATTGAGGCATATGTATCAATTGCGGCTAACCCAATCACTGATGCCTGTGCAATTAAAGCCATTGAGCTTATTCAAGGCAACTTAGTTGAAGCGGTTGAGAATGGCCAAAGCATCGAAGCACGCGACCAAATGGCCTATGCCCAGTTCCTTGCCGGTATGGCATTTAACAACGCAAGCCTTGGTTATGTTCATGCAATGGCTCACCAGTTGGGTGGCTTCTATGACCTACCGCATGGTGTATGTAACGCACTGTTACTACCGCATGTTCAAGCTTACAACGCCCAAGTTGTGCCTGGACGCCTAAAAGATGTCGCTAAAGCTATGGGCGTTGATGTAGCAGCAATGACTGATGAGCAAGGCGCAGAAGCCGCGTTAACAGCCATTAAGCAACTATCTGTTGCAGTGAATATTCCAGAGAATCTCACTAAGCTAGGTGTTAAAGCTGAAGATATTCCAACGCTTGCAGATAATGCACTTAAAGATGCTTGTGGTTTCACTAATCCTAAACAAGCAACTCATGAAGAGATCTGCCAGATCTTCACTAACGCACTTTAAATTCTGCAAGTGCGTAGGCATTAGCTGTAATGGGTAAGCGACTTATCTAAAGTAACTTATTCAAATTGATTAGCCTAAAACGATTGACTGGTATATCGGTCAATCGTTTTTTATTCTTAGCTATCAGCGTCATTTCATTACAACACGCTTTAGCAAACAGATTTTACCAAACCGGCTTCACCAAATAGGCATACTGTTTCATAAACAAAAGTAACTTAGTCACTAATCAAAAATATCCTAGTCACCAGTCAAAAAGCTTACTAAGCGATTATTATTCTAATCAGCATCTTTGTGAACTTTTTTGCCTCTAAACCACCCTATTAATACCTACAGTCCAATTTAATTGGGTTTAAGCGATACAAAAGGTTACATAGTTGATATAATCGACTAGTTCGCTTTTTCCCTGCAAAAGTTAAAGCAAGCTTTAAAGCCCACTCTACGGAGTGGGCTTTTCCCTTTCTGCGTTATGATAAACATCTTGGTATTACTCCTTAAACTGTTATCTATATCTAAACAAAGCCATACATTTTATCGGTATCGCTATCAAAGATAACGCCCTAGGTATTGGTTGCTTTTTCAAGCATTAAAAAGGCCTGCTATTACAACAGACCTTTTGTTTTACTCATTAGCAGCTCTATGTTTATGAACTAGATTTATGCATTAATTTTAAGTACTTAATTCATAACCTCAGTTAGTTTACGCTCTTAGCTTGGCTCTTTAGTTGCAGCCGGCTCAACATCACTAGGTAAGCCTTTAGCCTTTTCGCGCATCTTTTGCATCATCACGTAAAATACGGGCACTAATAAGGTACCAACGATAGTGGCCGCTAACATACCACCAAACACAGAGTAGCCTAATGCGCGGCGACTACCGGCACCAGCACCAGAGGCGATAACTAAAGGCAATACCCCTAACAGGAAGGAGAATGCCGTCATCAATACCGCACGAAAACGCAATCTTGCCGCGGTTTCACCCGCTTCTAATATGCTTTTGCCTTCTTCTCGTAACTGCTTAGCAAACTCGACAATCAAAATCGCGTTCTTACAGGCGAGGCCAATCAGCAGTACCAGACCAATCTGCGCATAAAGGTTTAAGTCTGAACCCACCAAGAGGATATTTAAGAATGCACCTAACACCGCAATAGGCACTGCTAAAATAACCGCAAACGGAATGGTCCAGCTCTCGTATTGCGCCACCAGGAATAAGTAAGTAAACACTAACGCTAACGAGAAAATCAATGGCGCTAAATTACCCGCCTTAATCTCTTGGTAAGTTTGCCCTGTCCACTCAAACGTATAGCCGGTTGGCAGCGATTCATTAGCGGCGCGCTCCATGGCAGTAATCGCATCACCCGAGCTAAAGCCCGGCGCCGGGAAACCGTTAATGGTCGTCGAGCTGAACATGTTGTAGTTGTTCATCACGTCAGGGCCTAAAATCGGCGTCACAGTCACTAAGGTACTTAACGGCACCATTTCGCCAGTATTAGAGCGCACATAAAAGCGCGAGATGTCTTTGTCTGAATCACGATACTCAGTCTCAGCCTGCAAGATAACTCTAAAGACTTTGCCATAGCGGTTAAAGTCATTAACGTACATAGAGCCGAGCATGGTTTGCATGGTTGAGAAGATCTCATTAAGTGAAATACCTAACGCCTTGGCTTTATCCCTATCAACATCGACAAACATCTGCGGCACATCGGCGCGGAAGTTACTAAAGGCCATCGCTATTTCAGGTTGCTCATTGGCTTTCATAATCAAGGCTCGCATCACAGAAGCGAGCTCTTGAGGCGTACGTCCTTGCGTGTCTTGCAGCACAAACTCAAAGCCACCGACACTACCCACACCTGGAATTGGCGGCAGTGAGAATGCCATGGCCTTTACTGCAGGGTTGGCCGCGTATTTAGCTTGAAGTTTGGCAACAATGGCAGACTCTGCCATATCGGCTGATTCACGCTCGCTCCAAGTCGACAGGGTGACAATCATCAAACCACCGTTTGAAGACACAGAGCCGGTCAAAATACTAAAGCCACTGGCATGAATCACGTTTTCAACACCCGGTTCATCGCGCGTTAGCTCAACTAAATCACGCATCACCTCTTCAGTACGGTTAAGCGAAGCGCCATCGGGTAGCTGGATATCTACCATAAAGGCTTTTTTATCTTCCATTGGCACAAAGCCTGACGGTAAGATTTTCGCGATACCACCGGTTAGCAGAATCAA
This sequence comes from Shewanella sp. 10N.261.52.F9, assembly GCF_041471165.1. Classification (NCBI taxonomy): domain Bacteria; kingdom Pseudomonadati; phylum Pseudomonadota; class Gammaproteobacteria; order Alteromonadales; family Shewanellaceae; genus Shewanella; species Shewanella sp. 10N.261.52.F9. The sequence goes on along the minus strand of NZ_JBFRNX010000012.1, from coordinate 242,352 downwards.
GCCAACATACACTATGCCCACTAATGCCAACTTGCGAGTAAGTGATGATACTAGCTTCATGTACTTACCGGTAAAGCGCTCAAAATGCTTATTAAACGCCGCATGGAACCCTTTAGTATGTGTCTTAGGCGGACGCAATAATGAGGCGCACAGCGCCGGGCTTAAGGTCAGTGCATTGACTGAAGAGATAAGCACCGAAATACAGATAGTCACCGAAAACTGTGCATACATTTGACCGGTGATCCCCGGCATAACCGCTGTCGGAGCAAACACCGCGAGTAATACTAAAGTGGTTGCAATAATCGGCCCTGTTACCTCTTTCATAGCTTTTGAGGTGGCTTCTTTCGGTGATAGTCCCTCATCTTGCATTAGACGAGTGACGTTTTCGACCACCACAATGGCATCATCGACCACGATACCAATCGCTAAAATAAGCGCGAATAGCGACACCGTGTTAATACTCATGCCAAAGGCAAGTAAAAAGGCAAAGGTACCAATTAAAGAGACAGGAATTGCGATTGCAGGCACCAGCGTTGAGCGTACATCTTGCAAGAAGATAAACACCACAAAAACCACCAGCGCTATAGAAATAAACAGGGTTTGTACCACTTCCTTAATCGAGGTTTCAACAAACTCAGTGGTGTCATATAAGACTTCATATTCAAGATCATTAGGAAAACGCTCTGACAGCTTTGCCATTTCCGCTTTAATCGCCTTACCGACTTCAAGTGCATTCGCATCCGGAGATTGATAAATAGCAATAATCGCCGACGGCTTATTGTTTAACTTACCTTGAGCATCATAGGTTTGTGAGCCAAGTTCTACACGAGCCACATCGCCAACCACCACTTTAGAGCCATCATTATTGGCTCTGATCATCACATCGTAAAACTCCTTTGGATCTTTAAGTCGTCCTTTAGTCTGTAACGTGTACTGAAACTGCTGCTCAGGATCCACCGGTGCGGCGCCAATACGCCCCGCTGCAACTTGAATGTTTTGCTCTTGCAGCGCACCAATCACATCAGTTGCGGTTACGCCAAAACTTGCCATTTTGTCAGGGTCGAGCCAAATACGCATGGCATAATCTAACGCACCAATCACTTGTACTTTAGACACGCCGTATTGACGCGCTAGCGCATCCTTAACATTTAAGCCGGCATAGTTAGTAATAAACAGCGAGTCAAAGGTCTCGTCAGGTGAGACAAGGTTAACCACCATCAGCATATTAGGGCTTTGTTTTTCAACTTTTACCCCCTGACGTTTCACCTCTTCCGGCAATCGCGGCATTGCCTGCTGTACACGGTTTTGCACTTTTACCTGTGCCATGTCGGCATCAGTGCCCACTTCAAACGTTACATTTAGCGAATAGCTGCCGTCGTTAGCACTTTTAGACTCCATATAGAGCATGCCTTCAACGCCGTTAACTTCGGCCTCTAACGGCTGGGCAATAGTATCTTTTACAATATCGGCACTCGCACCAGAATAACTGGTTGAAACGCTCACCTGTGGCGGCGCGATTTCAGGAAACTCTGAAACCGATAACACAGGAATTGCGATTAAACCGACTAAGGTCAGTACAGTTGAGATAACAAAGGCAAATTTGGGCCTGTTAATAAAAAAATCACTAATCATGGAATTCCCCTGTCGGCGTTAAAACGCACTCAAAGCGATAGGCATCTGCGCCGCTTAAGTAGACAAAACAAGATATGTTCATCAAGACAACTCCTATTTAGTTTCGTCTTCTTTAAAAGGGATAACTTCTTGCTCAACAGGTTTGACTTTTATCCCGGGACGGATTTTTTGCAATCCTTCTACCACAATACGTTCACCGTCTTCTAAACCACCTAACACTCGCCATTCAACACCAAAGCGGTCACCCAGTTTGACGATACGCTTTTGCACTTCATCTTGCTCATTAAGCACCATCACAAAGCGCCCTTGCTGATCTTCCTGCACAGCAGCTTGCGGGATAAGTAAAGCGCTCTCTGTAATAGGTGATTCAATCACTAAGGTAACAAACAAGCCGGGTAACATGAGTTTGTCGTCATTTTTAAAGGTGGCGCGTACAGGCAAAGTACCTGTTGCGGCGTCAACACGGTTACCGACAAAGTCGATATGACCAATCTCATCAAACATGGTGCCGTTAGGAAGACGCAAACGCATGACAATATCGGTGATTTTAACTTCGCGTTGTTCTGCCTTAGAAAAATTTTGCTGCGCTGTAATAAGCCCCTTTTCTGGCACTTGGAAATTAACCCACATAGGTTGAAGTTGCACCAAATTAGCCATCTCTGACTGAGGGGTAATAATGTCACCGGTACTGACTTTAGAGTGGCTAATACGCCCTGAAATCGGCGCATAGACCTTGGTATAGCTCAACTGCAGCTCGGCTGCTTGTACCGCAGCTTCTGCCTGCACAACACCTGCTGCAGTGGTGAGTTTACGACTGGTTAACTCATCCATATCCTGCGCGCTAATCATGCCATCAGGCAATAATCGACGACCACGCTCCCAGTTCATCACCGCAACATCTCGTGAAGCTACCGCTTGCTTTAACACCGCATGTTGCTGCGCCAGCTCAGCTTTATAGGTCGCGGGATCGATTTCAAATAATAAATCGCCTGCAGTAACGTCATCCCCCTCAACAAAGGCACGCTGCAGTAATTGTCCCTGAATTTGCGATTTAATCACTACGTCCTCTGAAGCGCGCGTACGTCCAACAATTTCAGATTTAGGCGTGATCATTTCAGTATGAGCAGTATTAACAATCACGCTGGGTAGCATAGCTTGTTGCGGTGCTGGTGCATCACCACAAGCCGACAAAGCGACAGTCGTTGCTGCTAACATCCATAATTTAAGGTTTGAAACTGATGAACCGGCCATTTTAGCCTCCAGAGGGGTAGGATATGTGCTTTATTTTTGTCCTGAAATTATAGGCTGCCTCATCAAGCAAAAGAAACCTTTTTGTAATGAAATCGCAAACTTATTAACATTAGACATCTAAACTAAGCTCTGTTTTTATATTGACGTAAATTATCGACTCAGAACCCCAAACGCACTTAAACTGATGCTTTATTAGTCAAAGCCGCTACTTATTTACCTTCATAAGTAAAAGTGAGAGCTGGAACAAGGTTATTCAGTTAAATGTCATGGTAAACAATAGGTACAGCAACTAGAGTGTTAACTAAGCGTTATGTTTGTGCGCGGTAGAAATAATCGATATTCAGTTAGCTCAACTTGCTCGAACTACACAGAAAGTACGCTCAAACTACGCAAGTGGTTGACCAAGATAAAAAACGATGCCTAAGATGGCATTAGTCACAGCGAACAGGTAGGTAATTTATGACAGCAATCTCTCATGTATACAACTACACAGTCCGATGCCCGCACGTTAAGGATCCCGCACACCCAACAAGCTGGCGTAACCATGTTGAGCTCAATCGCTCTTGTGAAATCGCACTAGACAGAATTACTAAGTGGCACGGCCATTCTGGCAACCGACTATTTGAACATGAAGGCTTTGTCGTCAGAGAGTGCGAACAGGAACAAGCCTACTTCGCCATGCAGAATGACCGCCTCAAAGATGACAAACATGCTTTGGTGACATTCAAGGTGTTTATGGATAACAAGACCAAAGACACTTCAGTACAAGAAATCATGGAACATGTTATCGAAGACTATAAGTCTCGCTTAAGCAAACTCTAATAATTGCCGGCATGTTTTATCTCCTTAAAGCATGCCGCATTTTAGCTCTTGTTGTTACACCGAGTCAGATCACACTTCTAACATTCTAGTCAAAGTTTATCTCCTTCCTTTATGACCACCTAGCCACAAAAAACATGTAAAAAGTTAACGTGGTAAAATTTTAAACCGTTAAAATTCAATTAATTAAAGTTAAATAGTTAATTAAAAAACCACCTTGAGCCAATTCAAGGGCTTAATTGCCGTTTTTCACATCTACTGCTACACTTTTTTAAGCAAACTTACCTGTCTACTTTTCACTTGCAGTACAAGCATTGAGCAACTAAAAACTGCCTCAAAACTGCATAGTCAACTCGTGAATAGGCAAGTTAAACCCATATTTAATTTACGGTTTTATCTAATTAAGGATTTTAAAACTCATGCATGAAATGGCTAATATTGTCATCGTTGGTGGCGGCGCTGGTGGTATGGAAATCGCAACAAAACTTGGTCACCAACTTGGCCGAAAAGGCAAAGCCAGAGTTACATTGATTGATTGCGCAGAAAGCCATGTTTGGAAGCCCCTTCTGCATGAGGTCGCTACAGGCGCCTTAGATATCGGTATTGATGCAATTAGCTATCGTGGCCACGCTGCCCATCATGGTTATCACTTTCAACAAGGTGCAATGACCGACCTTGACCGTGAAGCCAAGCAAGTGATCCTTGCGCCGATTAATGATGAAAAAGGCAACGAGCTTTTACCTGCACGCCGCATTGATTATGACTACCTAGTGATTGCTATTGGCAGTATCGCCAATGATTTTAATATTACTGGTGTACGTGACCACTGTGTATTCTTAGACAGCACTGAGCAAGCCATGGAAATTCGTACCATGCTGCTTAACAAATTCATGCGTTATGCAAGCCACCACCAACTTGATGATAAAATCAAAATTGCCGTTGTTGGCGCTGGTGCTACAGGTGTCGAAATGTCAGCAGAGATGCATCACGCGGTTGATCAGCTGCGCGGCTTTGGCTACAAAATCGATAGCAGCCTGCTTGAAATCACCCTTATTGAAGCCGATGAGCGCATTCTACCTAAGGTAGAAAAAGAAGAGATCTCAGCTTCTGTCGCCAAAGAGCTTACCGCAATTGGTGTAAAGGTGATGACTAGCACCCGCATCAATCAAGTGACAGAAGAAGGCTTGCATACCTCTGAAGGCGAATTTATCCCATCTGATATGGTGATTTGGTCAACCGGTGTTAAAGCGCCAGATTTTCTTAAAGAGATTGGCGGCCTAGAGAGCAATCACATTAACCAAGTCATGGTTAATCAAAATATGCAGACCACCCGCGATCCGGCAATTTTTTCGATTGGTGACTGCGCGGCTTGCCCGCAAGAAGATGGCAGTTGGGTGCCACCACGTGGTCAGTCTGCACGCCAAATGGCACTGATGACTGCTGATAACATTAAGTTATTGTTAGCAGGTAAACCGGCGTCAAATAACTATGTTTATAAAGACTTAGGCGCCTTGGTTAATCTATCCAAGTTCCACACTGTAGGTAACTTAATGTCGTTCATTGGTGGTGGCGTCATGGTTGAAGGCAAGATTGCGCGTTTTGTTTACACCTCACTATACCGCAGACACTTAATTGAGCTACACGGCCCAATTAAAGGCACATTATTGATGTTTGCTAAAGGCATTAGCCGCATCGTACACCCACACTTGAAGTTGCACTAATTAGCTTTATGAATGTTGCTGGTTTAGCACCAGCAACATTTTTTGCAAAGCTGACTTGGCTTGCTGAGTTTACCTAAGTTCATTATTACCAAGAAAATAAACTTGAGTTTTTAGTCACTCACATGCCACTACTTCTGTGGGACGCTATAAAGCCACCCATGGTCGCTCTGTGGTTTCCAATAACATCCCTGTTAAACAGACAGTTCGGCATCCATGCCTCTCGTTCGAAGAGTATCTCTTTGAAATACCTCACCCTGAAACCTAAGCCCACAGCTGCAGCGACATCTGAATCATCATCTCTCCAGTTAATTCGCTCCGACCCCTTTGCTACTATGGACGGTCACGGCCGTATCTACACTAAGTTATAACTGCACCACCTGTGCATTTCAAAAATCAGTCGTAGGATTAGGAAATGTATGAGGGTCACTTAAAGTTTACTCTGACGCCACATACCCACCTTTGATCATATCTTGAAGAATTTGTTGTCTTGAGCGAGTTCTAGAATAATGTACTCTTTGTACTTTCTGTAGTCTTGTTCAACAAGTTTATCGGCCAGCATTGAGACAATCTGTTGGCCTGAAAGGTTGATAGATTCATCAAACATTTTACGAATGTGTTGGATGTCAATTTCGTCGATAGAGTCATGCAGAACAAAGTTAGGTCTTAATGCTTGTCTATCACAAACAGTTTTGATGTATGCTAGATCAAAAGTTATAACTTCAAGCCTTTTTAATCCGCCTTCATTGTTAGACTCTACATCGTCCACGTGCGGAGAGCATTCACCTTTTTCTTGGTCTAAATGAAGACTGAAGTTGTACTCAACTCCGTAGAAATCGCGAGTGTAGTTTTTGAAGTTTTCGATATATTTTTCTTCAAAAGAGGTTACGCTGTTCAGCTCAGTTTCAAGTTCACCAGCTAATTCAGTTAAGCTTTGTTGCTCAAGTATTAGCTTTGAGTCGATATCATCCTTTTTGTCGATTATGGCTGTTAGTTTGGCTAACTCTTTATCAAGTCGACCAATTTCCTTCATCGTGTCAGATATCTCTTCCATTTTCTTTTTCGACTTAAGTTCATCGAAAAGGCTATGCTTCTGGATTTTGAGCTCGCCAAACTTAATAGTAGCCTTTTGATGCTGCTCTTGTAGTTTATCTAGTCCATGCGACACAAACTCTCGTTTGGTGCTCAACAAATGTTCATGGAAGGTGAGTGCTTGCTGATAATCTTCAAGAGTAGATTCTATCTTTACAGACGCATATTCATAGATTGTCCGCAGCTCATCAAGTAGATGATATTGCTCATTAGTCTTTAGTATTTCGTTGGTTTTGATGACATTTTTTATTTTTAGATCTAGTGAAAGAATCTGGTCAGATAATGAGTTTTGTTCGTCATCAATTGTGTTGATTTTAGATACAATTTCTAGTTTATCGATACCTTTTTCAGACGATAATAAAGACTTTTCTAACTTGGTTATTTCTTTCTTTATTTTAGAGACTGAGCCAACAATCTTATCTTTAGAAATGACACTATTGAACGCTCTTGAATTTCTATCGTAACCTCTGATAGCGGTCTTTAACTTATGAACTTTGCTGAGTATCTCAGTATCATCAAAGTTGAACAGATACAGAAAAACTGTGTTGATATCGGACTTAGAAACGTTCCTACCGCTGTCAAAGTTAACAGTCTTAGTCATGCGGTGTTGTGTGGTTCTAAAGAACTTTGGTGCAAGTTTTCTAATCGTTGGTTTAACAGAGTGGACGTTGAAAACACTTCCCATAATGTGAGCAACATATTCTTTACTGGTTACTTCTCGTCCATCCAAAAAGTAGCTTTGTAGGTCAGTATCTGTAGATAGCCTGCGCTTAATAATACTGTACTGATTGTTTAGGCCAAGATATTCGAGAGTCGCATATACTTCACTGTTTGTGAAAAGCTGCTCAATCTCTTGCTTTGGTGTTTGAAACTCATCATCGATGTAGATTGGACTCATTGAGCCATCAAACAAGTAGTCAAGGATTCGTCCTAAAGTTGACTTACCAACACTGTTACCAGATGCGTCAGACTTCTTTTTACTTGTAATGATGTTTAAGTTGTCTAAAAACGGTATCTCTCGTGTTTCTACACCGTCGATCTCTAAGAGAAATCTAAGTAGCTTCATTGATAAAAACCTCTTTGCTATCGTAACCAATAGCAGAAATAATATACAGCCAATCCAGCGCTAGAATTATATGGTCTACAGATACAGAAAGTTCTTTAGTGCCTACCTTCATTAGCTGAGTGATCGTCATACGTTTTCTTTTGCGTTCATGAAGCCTTTTCAAGATAAAGCCACCAATATAGAGCACATTCATCTCTGGGTGAGAGCCTTTAGTTGGCAGCATTGTTAGGATTCTCCAGTACACAGCATTCAACAAACCCATGTGCTACAACAACGTTTAGACCAATTTCTACTTGTTCTTTGTATTTAGTCACATTGGCTGAGCTATACACAAACTTTCTGAGTTGTTTGATTACATCAATTATGATGTCGTCAGCGTGCTGTTGTACTTGCTCTATGTCGGGTTCAAAAGAATCAATATCGTACTTATCTAATGAATTGCAATACATTTCATTAAGCAATTCCAGTGCTGTTTGTTTTCCATTGATTATGTTCTGTTCTGCGCGGTTATAGGCTTTCTCGATATGGGAAGAATATGATTTGTACTGCAAGACTATACGACGCTTAGTCTTGAGCTTGTTGTGGTCAATCTTTGTTTTAACATCTGCGGGAAAAGACCGATCAGAACGGTCAATTTTCACTTTAGCTGATGCGATATCACCAATGATCAAGTTGATAATGGAATCAACGTTACTTTCTGGAGACTCTATGTTGTAGAAATCTCCTTCGATGTTTTCAATGTCAAATCTTGTTTCACACATAGACAAGCCTAGGACTCTTATTTGTTGTAAACAAAGTCGCCTTTGATTACACCTTGGTTAAAGTTGGTCTGGCCGTTTTGATGCACTTCTTGATAGTTATCGTGGATATCGTTCTTTTCGATTTCTACGATCTTTTGCTCTAAAGAAGTGTTTTGAACTTGCAATGAGTCGTATGAAATTTCTAAAGATTCAAATTTTTGTTGAAGCGTATTGTTTTCAATCTTTAGTTTGTTATTAGTAATGCTCAACTTATCGAATTTTTTCGTGATTTTAGTCACATTGCTTTTTTGAACAAAAGCATATATGCAACCGACGACGGTACAGAGCCAAGCGATAGCTACAAAAAGTGGGGTAGCAAAAATTTCCATTTTATATCTCAACATCTAGCCACATTAACCGAGTATCTTATATTTAATACGCATTCTATACCACAGAAAGGTGGTAACTTATTAATAAATATCAAGTAGTCATCGTCTAGCCACTAAGTTGCTTAACAACTAACATATTTTGGAGCACTGCCGTGCTAGACATTCAATCACCAACCTTAGAACACAAAGGGAGCGGAGCGAATTAGCGACAGATAATAAACTAGCCTTATAGCCATAACTCCGAATCACCAGAATTATGCTTGTCTAACCTAGTGCAGATACGGCTGAAGCCGTCGAAAACATGGATGTTTTCGTTGAGCCTACACGGACGTACTTGCGGCGAGCTTCAGCAGTATCTGCACATGCGCCCGCTGCAAGCGATTGATAACCATAAAGCTAAAACGCAAAACACGCTTCCATGTAGCAACGAGTAAAAATAAAATGTAACCAGCCTTCATTCCAAGGCTACTCCCCCCCGTTGCAGGCGATTAATAACCATGAAGCTAAAACGCAACGCTCACTTCCATATAACATCGAACACAAACAAAAATGTAATCAGCCTTCATTCCAAGGCTAGTCTAATAACGTGACACACTGCCCTAGCGCAGCTTATAAATTGCTGGCAATATGCCCGTATCTAATAAGAAATGGAATATCATTCAGTGAAACAGTTAGCTTTAATTAGTGCACTATTGTGCAGCTTAGCCATTAGCGGTTGCGCCGATTTAAAAGAAGCCGGTCGTCAAATTGGCAGTACCACTAAAGAAGTCACCACAGATATTGGCCATGCGACTCGAGATACCACTCGCGCAATCGGCCACGCTTCTAGAGATGCGGTTAAATCGGTAAAACAAGATCTTAGCGAAGACTAGCTGTTGAGCAGACTTTACTAACACAAAATATAAGACAAAATATAAAAACAAAGGCTCATTATTGAGCCTTTGTTTTTATTCACTTGTTAACTTATCAGTTACACACTAGGCGGCATTGGCGCGCATACCGTGGGGCGTGGGTAAACCTTGCTCATTAACATGCACAAAGACAATTTTGTCGATACTGGCAATAGGTAAATGAGTCAGCTTATTACGCACCTTACAGCTAATGGTTATCGAGGTCGCGCCGGCACTGATCAGCTCCAGACCAAATTCAATCACATCCCCTTGCCTTGCGGGCGCAATAAAATTAATTTCATTCATAATCTTGGTAACGTGACGCTGACTTTTCATTTGGCAGCCAGCATAAATTGCAGCCTCTTCGTCAATCCAACTTAACAGTTGGCCACCAAAGAGAAAGTTTGCTGGATTAAGATGTTCCGGCTTTATAAAACGGCGGCTATAGTATTTCATATTAAATTCCTTACTCCTGTTAAATACCCAATAAGGAGTAGCAAATATACAGCCAAGTTTTCTAAGCCTTATAAATCAGCAGCTTATATAACCCTAGATTCACCTCAGTTAAATATACTGCCCTGTTTTAGCGCTTTATTGCGCCAAAGTAGGGCTTATGCCTAAGCAATATACCAACCGTGATATTGATAAAGACTGCTTAGTCGTTGCGTGCTTTTTATTACAGCGTTTCATTACGGCTCGGTTTATTAAACCTCTATCTTCAGTTTGTTTGAGTCAATTTTAGCTTAGCAACAAAAACGACATAAATTCGACTCAATAACGTCATGCTTGTCACTGACAATCACAGCGCCACAAGGAAATCTTATATAAACCTTACTAATTTACGGTGACAATAGTGAATAATATCAAAAAAATAGCTGTGATTATCTCTTGTAGTCTCGCACCTATCGCAGCTAACGCTGCTGTATTACCCGATAACCAAACTAACAGCCAATGGTATAAAGACAGCGCCAAGCTTGTTAGTGACAAAACCCAACAGAGCACACCAACTAAAGCTAAAAACGTGATCTTATTTGTGGGTGACGGTATGGGGGTATCAACCTTAACTGCAGCGCGCATTTTTGAGGGCCAACAACAAGCTGGTAACCAAGGCGGCGAAGAAAACTTCTTAAGCTTTGAGCAATTCCCTAAAACAGCGTTAGTGAAAACCTATAACACCAACCAACAAACCCCAGATTCAGCAGGCACCATGACGGCAATGGCGACGGGCGTAAAGTCAAAAGCCGGCGTGCTGTCAGTATCTGATACCAGCCTGCGAGCCAATTGCCTGTCTTCAAAAGGCAATGAGCTAATCACCTTAGTCGACTTAGCAAACGCTAAGGGCTTATCTACCGGTGTAGTAAGTACTGCGCGCATTACTCACGCAACCCCTGCTGCAACTTATGCCAATTCACCAGAGCGTAACTGGGAAGCTGACTCAAACTTACCCGATGAAGCGATAACCAACGAGTGTAAAGACATCGCTTATCAACTGGTTATGCGAGATGAAGCCGATGCGCTAACGGTTGCACTTGGCGGCGGACGCCGTAACTTTATTCCACAGGATACAACCGATGGCGAAGGTAAAACAGGCCGCCGCGCCGATGGTATTGACCTGACTCAGGCTTGGACCGACAACTTAAGCAACTCAGCTTATGTTTGGGATAAAGCCGGTTTTGATGACATTGATGTTAGCGCAACCGATCACCTGTTAGGTCTATTTAACTCATCGCATATGCAGTATGAAGCAGACCGTTTAGACGACGTTGCTGGTGAACCATCGCTAACAGAGATGACTACTAAATCCATTGAATTACTCAACAAGAATGAAGATGGCTACCTGCTAGTGGTTGAGTCAGGTCGTATCGATCATGCTCACCATGCCGGTAATGCTTATCGCGCCATGATGGATACCGTCGAGCTATCAAACGCCGTTCGCGCGGCTGTTGAAAACACCAATCCAGAAGAAACCTTAATCATGGTCACTGCCGACCACAGCCATGTATTTACCATTGCAGGTTACCCAAAACGCGGTAACCCAATTCTAGGTTTAGTGCATGGTGTTGATGGCAACGTCACCATCGCTAAAGACGGCAAACCATACACTACTGTTGGCTACACCAACGGCCCAGGTGCAGTTGTAGGGAACCGTGATGACTTGAGCTCTGTCGATACCCAAGATAAAGAGTTCAAGCAACAAGCATTAGTGCCAACCAGCAGTGAAACCCACGCAGGTGAAGATATTACCCTGCATGCAATGGGTCCTGGCTCCGACCTTGTTCAAGGCGTTATGGAGCAAAATGTTATCTACCACATCATCAATCAAGCCCAAGAGCTTGGTGGAACCAAATACTAAAAAGATGAGTACTAAATCTTTAGCAATATCGAACCACTACTGATTTTAACTGGCTCAAAGCCAGAAAAAGTGCCCATTTATGGAGTTTAAAATGAATAAAAAATTACTGGTATTAAGCATGTCTGCAATCTTAGGTCTGGCAGCTTGTAGCGATGATGGTGACAAAGGTGACCAAGGTGAGAATGGCAATAATGGCCAAGATTGGACAACCGTTAACCAATGGTATGTTGATGGGCAATCTCGTGTCACCCAAGCTCAAGAGTTAACAGTGAATAATGAAGCTGGCGCAGCGAAGAACATCATTCTTTTTGTGGGTGATGGCATGGGGATCTCAACTGTTACTGCGGCGCGTATTCTAGAAGGCCAATTACAAGGTCAAACCGGTGAGGAAAACTCGCTATCATTTGAAACCTTACCTTATGTTGGACTCGCTAAGACCTATAACGTAGATGGACAAACGCCAGATTCTGCCGGCACCATGACAGCTATGGTCACAGGCGTTAAAACTGATGTCGGTGTTATTGGCCAGGCCGAGGGCGTAATTCGCGGTAACTGCGCCTCAACCGAAGGCCAAGACTTAGTGACCTCATTAGAGCTTGCCGCGATGGCTGGACTATCAACGGGTGTGGTATCAACTGCACGTATTACGCATGCTACACCAGCAGCAACCTACGCCCATGCCCCTGAGCGTAACTGGGAAAATGATGCTGACCTACCTGATGAAGCCGTTGCCAATGGCTGTAGCGACATTGCTGCACAGTTGCTTGATTTTGATTACGGTAGCGGTCTAAACGTAGTGATGGGTGGCGGTCGTCGCTCGTTCATCCCAACCACAGTTACCGACCCCGAGGGTAAGTCTGGTCGTCGTGAAGATAACCGCGACTTAACCACTGAGTGGCTCAGTAAATATACCAACGCTGCTTATGTTGCTGACCGTGACGCGTTTTTAGCGCTTGATCCTGCAACCACTGATCACGCATTAGGCTTGTTTAATTCGTCGCATATGGAATATGAACTCGACCGCACCACAGCTGGCGTAACCGGCGAGCCATCGCTGGCTGAAATGACCGCTAAATCCATCGATATCTTACAGAAAAACGATAAAGGCTTTGTACTGATTGTTGAAGCTGGACGTATCGACCATGCGCACCACGCTGGTAACGCAGCACGCGCCTTACACGATACCATTGCCCTGTCTGAAGCTGTGCGTGTTGCGATGGAAAAAACCTCGTCAAAGGATACCTTACTCATGGTCACTGCCGACCATAGCCATGTGTTTACCATTGCGGGTTACCCAACACGTGGTAACCCAATTCTTGGTCTAGTTAAAGGTAATGGCTCAGACGGTCAACCTGCGGTGACTAATGCAACCGATGCCAATGGCCTGCCATACACAACAGTGGGTTACACCAATGGTCGCGGCTACGCCAATCTTGAAACCGGTGGCGATGAGCGCTATGGCTACGCCGAAGCTCCAGGGCGTTTCGACCTCAACTATGTCGATACTCAGAGCGCTGGCTTTCATCAAGAAGCTTTGGTGCCACTAAGCAGCGAAACCCATGCAGGTGAAGATGTGGGGATTTTTGCAAGTGGTCCTGGCGCGCATTTAATCCAAGGTACGGTTGAGCAAAATCATTTATTCCATGTGATGAACCATGCCGGCAATCTGGTCAGTAAAGCTGAGGCCGCTCAATAGTCATGGCAAGCTTTAAAATTGCTATCGCTATAACAATCGCGAAAGCAAAACTCACTGTATTGACACTGACTAAGTAAGCCTATTATTGCCACCGAGCTAACTCGGTGGCTTTATCTTAGCGTTAAATTAAAACCTTAATCCTCTTAGGAGACAACATGCTACTTCCATACTTTTCGTTATCAACATGCTTTAAAGCTAACGCCGGTAAGCCACAGGTGTTGTTCAACAAAGCTGCCGTTTTTAGTAGCGTTATCTACTGCGGCTTGTTCGCAGCCATGTTGGTAGTTATCCCTAGCACAGCAATCGCCAGCAAAATTGCATTAGCGTCATGTGAGCAAATCGATCCTGCACATGTCAGTGCAACTTACACTGTCACCAATAACGCAGGTCAGCAAAAAACCATCACCTTACTAAGAAATAATGACCAATTAATTTATCAGCGCAGCCCAGAAAGCTTTGAGCTTTGGGATAGTAATGGCGAATATGTGCGTTACTTTCCTGCTCAGCAACGTTCTATCTCTTACCGCAAAGGTGACTTACTCTCGTTAAATATGCATTTTGATTATGAGCAGTTGAACCATCTGATCCCGCCAAGTGCACTGCAATCGCTAACTCAAGTTAAGCCAACCGCGAATAACGCGATAAATGATGTTTGCCCAGCTAACGAACGCTACCAAGGTCAGTTAGGTCATAGTCAGTTCGAGGTTAATTGGGTAGAACATTTAGCACTGCCAGCAAACATGCATATCCATCAAGATGGCATGCAGCAACAGTACCAATTAGTGGCGATAAAAACACTTTCAGATAAAGCATTTTCTGCACTCACGGCGAATTACCGCGACTTAGACTTCGCCGATGTGGGTGACAATGAGTCCGACCCTTTTATTGCCGAGATGATCCATCAAGGCTTTATTCAGCATGGCAGCTCAGGTTTTTACGATAGCCAAGGTAATCAATTATCGAGCAGCAGCCAAGGCCACCAGCACTGAGGACCGGTTCAAAATGTAAGTGCTAATTTTAGTGCTAAAAACAAAAAACCTAGGCAATGCCTAGGTTTTATTGTTACGCGATAGCTGCAGGCAAATTAAGCGCGATGCAACAACCCTTTTAATTCAACAATAAAGCGTTCGACGTCAGCTCGTGAAATATCTGCGTGGGTAACCAAGCGGATCTTCTTGCCAGGACTAATTAGAATACCTTTGACTTTTAGATCAACGGCTAGCGCTTTAACATTAATTTCGTCATTGACCTCTGCAAATACCATATTGGTTTGCACTTGTGACATATCAACCGTAAAACCGTCAATCGTTGCAAGTTCACGAGCTAAATAAGCTGCGTTGTCATGATCTTCTGCTAGGCGCTCTACTTGCTCAGTTAATGCTAATGTTGCAGCAGAGGCTAGAATGCCCGCTTGACGCATACCGCCACCAAGCACTTTACGCCAACGACGCGCCTTAGTAATTAAGCGTTCGTCGCCCAATAAAATAGAACCTACTGGTGCACATAAACCTTTTGAAAGGCAAATCGACACTGAATCAAAATACTGAGTAATCTCAGTCATCGCAATGTTTTGTGCAACGGCTGCGTTTGCAACGCGGGCACCATCTAGATGAATTTTCAATCCGCGCTCAAACGCTAAAGCTTGTGCTTGGGCTAAATATTCTTGCGGCACAATTTTACCGCCGATAGTGTTCTCTAAGCTTAATAAACGAGTACGCGCAAAATGAATATCGTCAGGCTTTATCGCGGCTTCAATATCACTAAGTAAAATACTACCGTCAGCTTGGTTAGTTAAAGGCTGTGGTTGAATGCTGCCTAATACAGCCGCTCCGCCGCCTTCAAACTTATAGTTATGAGATTGCTGACCACATATGTACTCATCGCCACGTTCACAATGGCCCATTAATGCCAGTAAGTTTGCCTGCGTACCTGATGAGGTGAATAGCGCATTATCATAGCCAAACATCTCTGCGGCCATATCTTCAAGGTAGTTAACACTTGGATCATCGCCATAAACATCATCCCCAACTTCAGCCTGACCAATTGCGGTGCGCATAGCAGCCGTAGGCTTAGTGACCGTATCACTGCGAAAATCAATCATTGTTAACCTCAAAGTATCTTGATCTAGAATGTAAATAAACAGCCTAATACTACTGCTAGGTGCAGGCAATCGCCAGCAAAAAACCAAAGTTTACAAACCGCAACAAATGCCTAGTTTGCAGTATATCTTTCAAATTCAAAGCAAATTACTATAAGTTAGATATAAAGAAATCATAAATCTAATCAAATTATTAACAAAGCCCTTTAAATATGTAGACCCAAGTCACACTCAACAATAAAAGCATTAGAAAATATAATGCAAGAATACAGCTTTTATCATTGTATTTAAGCCGTAAAAAGAGGCAAAATCGTCTCCCTTTTATTTAGCTAGTGCAAAAAATGTTAGAAGTTAAAGTTATCAGCTTTTTATGGCTCGTCGGTATTCTTGCTGAAGCAATGACTGGCGCACTGGCTGCAGGTAAAAAACAGATGGACCTTTTCGGTGTCGTCATCATTGGTTGTGTTACTGCTATTGGCGGCGGCACCTTGCGCGACATTTTACTCGGCAATTACCCATTAATCTGGATCGAAAACGTCCACTATCTGATTGCTATCGCTGCTGCCTCATTACTCACGGTAATGATTGCACCTTTGATGCGTCATTTATCGAAATTGTTTTTAGCCATCGATGCTGTCGGATTAGCTGTTTTTTCAATTATCGGCGCGCAGAAAACCTTATTGCTCGGCTTTAGCCCTGAAATAGCTATTGTAATGGGAGTCGTTACCGGGGTTTTTGGTGGGGTGATCAGAGATATTCTGTGTAACCAAGTACCGCTAATTTTCAAAAAAGAGCTTTACGCATTAGTGGCGCTATTAACTGCTGGCGCCTATGTCGCAATGAAGCTATATGGGGTACCTGAGTGGATTAACTTATCAATATCTCTGGTATTTGGCTTTAGCTTCAGAATGCTGGCTATCCATTATAAATGGTCAATGCCAAAGTTTGATTATCAGTATCAATCAGACAACGCGCATTAAGATAGAGAATATCTACACACAATAAAAAGGTCGGCTTACGCCGACCTTTTTTGTAGCCATCACTTTAATCAATTAAGCCGCTGGCGTTTCTTTTACATACAGATCCATTTGTGGATATGGAATGCCAATACCCGCTTCATCTAATGCAACTTTAATCTGCTCTAGAATTTCAAAATGTGCTGGCCAGTAGTCAGAGCCTTTTACCCAAGGACGAACCACAAAGTTAACTGATGAATCAGCAAGCTCAGCAACAGCAACGGTATATGCAGGATCTTTCAATACATACTGGCTGTTTTCAAGAATGCTAGTTAACACCTTTTTGGTTTCAGCCAAGTTCGCATCATAAGACACACCAATAACAAGATCTAAACGACGTGTTTCCATCGCAGAGTAATTAATAATCGTGCCATCCATCATTGCTGAGTTTGGTGCAATAATCACTTTATTATCAGGAGTAAGCAGCTTAGTAGAGAAGATAGTGATTTCATCTACTGTACCGGCAATGCCTGCCGCTTCAACGTAATCACCAACACGGCATGGTCTAAATAGCACCATTAATACACCCGCAGCAAAGTTTGATAGCGACCCTTGAAGCGCTAGGCCTACCGCTAAACCGGCGGCACCAATCACAGCAACTAACGACGCTGTCTGTACACCGATTTGCCCTAGAGTGGCGACAATCGTGAACACAAACACCAATGCCCAAGCCATATTGGCAACAAACGATACAACAGTGTTGTCGACTTTACGCTTTTTCAGCAACTTAGTAGTGAGGTTTTTAGCGACATTCGATAAGAATTTACCGATGATAAAAATAACAATGGCAAATAGGATCTTCATGCCATAAGTAACAATCAACTCTGGCGCTTGGTCCATTAAACCTTGCAAGTTATCCATGTATATACTCCCTTAAATTATAAAAATATAGCTATTGAACAATAACAATAAACTCAACTCGGCGATTTAATTTACGCCCATAGTCGGTTTGATTACTGGCAATTGGGTGATGACTTCCCATGCCTTTAATCTGAAATCGGTTTTCTGCGAAGCCAAATTGCTCCACTAATATATTTTTGACTTGCTCTGCTCTTGCCAGCGATAACGGCTGGTTAACACTATCTTTGCCCACCGAGTCGGTATGACCAACCAAAGCTAACGGCACTCGGGTTGCGCTCAACCAGCGGCTTAAGTTTTGAAAAGCACCTTGTTGCGACATCGAAACTTGTGACTTAGCAAATTCAAACCTAACTGCAATAGATGACGCCTGATTACATGAGCTTGGATATAATTGCCCTACATCGGTGATAAAGCACAATGTAGGCATTATATTTAGCTGTTGTATTTGCTGCGTATTCGCTTGTAAAACACTGCAACCTCTGGCATCGACACGTTGCAAAGCGACAGTGCTGGCACAGGCATCTTTAAGATCTGGCACTCCATCAAGATCTTCATCTTGCCACTGCCTTGCCGATAAGTTGCTGGTAAACAAAAATGCTGCAATCCAAATAAACAATATTGCTTTCATCGCCCTCACCTATTAAGCCGTCAATACCAGGATTTATTTAACCAAGGCGCTATGCTCAACACTCAAGACGACCTAAGCAGCTAAAATCCAATTCAGCAGCCAAATGTCAGCCGATAACATTTTACCCCCAATAAACACAAAAACACAGTCAAATAATTAACTTATGCATTACAAGCATAGTTAATATCTGGTATTTTTCGATATTTAATCCACAGCCTAAAAGAGCCTTGGCACTGAGTCAGTAAATCCTGCAATGAGATGTGGACTGAAACGTAATTTGAATTTCCATGAAGGTTTAGTCGTTGAATGATTAACAACCAGAAGAGTCACACAAAAAAACCGCCAACTTAAAAAGTTGACGGTAAAGGGTTAGCAGATGAAATAGTATCTATTGCTATAAATCATAGAGGCGCTGTTTTTTCAGCTTGTTTTAGCTTCAACTTGATGCGCACGTTGTCGTAGCACCAATTAAATGCCACGGCATAAAAAAAGAAGAATATTAAAAACGCAGCTTCTAACGCTAAAGACTGCAACAGAGTAATCCCTAAAAACCATGCCACGACTGGCACTGTAATAAAGATAATCCCGCCCTCAAAACCTAAGGTATGACCAATTCGAGTCATTAAACTACGGCTTACTCGATCAGCACCAAACTGCTTATCAAACCAGATGTTATAAAAGTAATTCCACACCACGGTGTAAAGGCTAAGGCCTACCCCTACAGCTAGCATCGAGCTAGCGTCCTTACCAGAAAACAATGCCGCTGCTGGAACGATGATCGCTAATGCTATCGCTTCAAAAAGAACGGCGTGAATAACTCTATCTTTAAATGTCATAACAAGGTGCTCTACAGTTAAGTTGCAGTCATTATCATCTTTAATTACGATAGGTAAAAATTACATACCATCACCTTTACTGATATGTTATCTATTGAACAACTTTATTCATTCGTCACTACCGTTGAAACAGGCTCGTTTTCTGCAGCAGCGAGAAAACTCGGAAAAGTGCAATCGGCCATAAGCCAGAACATAATCAATCTAGAGGTCGATACTAATCAAACTTTGTTTGATAGAAGCAGCCGTTACCCCACTCTCACTAAAGCTGGAAAGCAATTGCTACCGCAAGCAAAAGCCGTCATCGCCCAACACCAACGGCTTAACTTGCAAGTTCAGGCGCTAGATAAACAAGACGATTTGAAACTGACACTGGCCGTCGATGAGGGGATCCCCTATGATAAATTTACCGCTTTACTTAAAAACCTTTCAAAGCTCTACCCTCTATGTGAGCTCGAACTCCTTTGCGCATCTAGCCTAGATATTATTCACTTAGTGGATAGTAAGCGCGCTAACCTTGGCATTGTATTTAGTGAGTTAACCTACCCAGAAGCAATAGACTTTGAATCTTTAGGCGCCGTCCAGTTTGAGCTATTAGTTAGCCCAAGCCATCCTCTTGCTCAAGAAAACTCATCGCATATTGATGTGCTTAAGTTGCATCGTCAGCTCTTAATCGGCGCTAAAGAGGACCGCAAAGGCTGGTTTAGCACCCCGCACTCACCAGATGTGTGGCATGCCGACAACTACTATATGTTGCTGGAGCTAACCAAAGCAGGCTTTGGCTGGGCCTTATTACCACAACACCTTTGTGAAGAAGCCATAGCGGCTCAACAACTTTGCAAACTTAAGATTGATTTTGAACAGTTAGGTTGGCAAGCTAACGTCGATGTTATTCAACATAAAAGCCGATCAGAAAATGAGTTTAATAAACAAGTTAGAGCTTTAATGCGTGGCTTACTTAACTAGCAAAACCTTGCTGCACCATGTTGTTTATTTAATAAAGCACCATAAAGGAAGCCAATGGAAATAAATACAGCCGAAGCCTTAGCGGCACTGCTCACCAATGAGCAGCAATGTAAAACGCTAATCGAGCTTAAATTAACAGGCCGAGAAATTAAGCTCTTGCCCCCAGAAATCGCTCAGCTAACCTCACTGGAAATATTGCATTTATCCGGCACAGAGGTCATTGAGTTACCTAAAGAGCTAGGCCAGTTAACAAAGCTAAAAGAACTGGAATTAGACATGTCAGGGACTGAGCGACTACCAGCAGAGATCGGCAACCTAGTCTCTTTAGAAGCGCTTAAAATCGCATATCCAGCAATGACGACACTACCAAGTCAAATTACTGATTTGCCTAATTTAAAAGAATTAGATTTTATCTGTTGCGAAAAGGATGCTTTACCAGAGCAGATTTGGGGGATTACATCACTTGAAAAGTTAGATCTCTCTAGCGTATGTGACGATATCGAAGAGTTATCTGCAGAGATAGGTAATTTAATCCATTTAAAAGAATTAATCCTAAATGGTTGTTGTTTAGTGGCGCTACCTAAAGAGATAGGCAAGCTCACATCACTAGAAAAGTTAGATTTATCTGATAATGTCTGCCTAAACAATTTACCCGCAGAAATTGGCAATTTAGCGCAACTAAAAGAGCTTAATCTATATTGCAGTGAGATTGAGATATTACCTAAAGAGATCGGCAAACTCACTAACCTAGTAAAGCTAGATTTAAGCTATTCCTTGCTAACTGAGCTGCCTAATGAAATAGAAAACTTAACCGCGTTACAGTCTCTAGGTCTTAGGAATTTACAATTAACCAGCGTACCAGAGTCACTGGCTCATTTAGCCTAGTAGTCGGAGATTCGAGACCAACATTCGAGACAAAAAAAACGGCCTTTTGGCCGTTTTTATTCAAACACTTAAAAGCTACTTAGCTTCAGGTTTTGGCGGATAATTTAACAGTAACGCGCCAATCGCTTCGTTAACCACTTCAACGCGCTCTTCTGGTGTATCCTTGTCACGCATAGTGTCTGCAACAGAACCTCTCCAGATTAACTTACCGGTTTCAGCATTAACTAAGTCAAGAATTAAGGTACCCACTTCATATTCACGTACAGTGGTTTGTGTATGACCTACACCGCCACCCCAGCCCCAACCTGGACCGTAATAAGGGTTATAACCGTAATTTGTGTTGAAGGTATCAACATTAATTTTCTTGTCGACTTTAGTTAAGTAGTTAACTAATACATCAGCAGTTTCGGCGTCGCTTGGCGTTAAGCCTTTAAGCTGTAGCTGATCATCAACGGCTTTGCGCACGCGTTGATCCATTAATCCATCTAGATGATACGTTGCATCTGCAGTTTTCTTTTCGACCCAAGCGTAGGTTTTCACTTCTTTAAAGTTTACCCCTGGATCATAATCTGAGCTTGTTTTAAGTGAACTACATGCACTTAGGGCTAGCGCAGTAATAATGACCAATAACTTTTTCATGTTTTCTCCAACAATAATCTTACAGATATTAACCGCTTAATAATTAGCTTACAGAGCAATGTCTTAATCTACAACTCAATTTTAGTAATTCACCCACTTGTTAAGCTTGACTTAAGAACGCCACTTAATGATAATGATTATCAATTACCTTGTTGAGTATATCATTATGTTTTGGTTTATCGCAGCGTTTGCTATCGCCAGTGTCGTCTTTATTATCACGCCGGAAAAAGTGTCTAGCCATTCTGACACCCAGCCTTCTTCAGTCGATAAACTTACAAAACACTCTTTAGTTATCTTACCAATACTTGTGCTTAGCTGGCTGGTTATCGCTATTGCCAGTGCACCAGTGACTCATTTTGCCGGCACCGCAATTGGTTTTGTTTTAACCTCATGTGCCATCGCCTTACCAAGTACCCACAAATACATCGCTTTGTTGGCAACACTGACTTTTGCATCGTTACTGATTGAACTTGCGCTATACCTTTAAAACTCAAACGCTGTTAGGTGGCTCGACATCCTAGCAGCGTTAATATCATCAGAATCAGTTCCTCCAAGCCTAAACCTCTCCCGAAAGCCAAGTAACTTTGCTAAACTGGCGCTATCAGTTCATCAACGACCATATATATGAAATCCGATCCAAACGTATCTTTAGTCTATAGCACCGATGGCGGCAGAATTGCGCCTGAAAAACAAACCCAATCGGCACCTGAAGGCGACGGTATTGTAAGAATTCATAAAGACAGTAAGGGTCGCAAAGGCAAGGGTGTTTCTGTCATTAAAGGCTTGGCGCTTCCTGAAAAAGAGTTAAAAGCATTAGCCCAGAAACTAAAGAAACAATGTGGTTGTGGCGGTACAGTTAAAGAGTTCAACATTGAAGTACAAACTGACAATAGAGAGCAAATCAAGACTTTGCTAGAAAAGCTCAATTACACCGTTAAATTAGCCGGTGGTTAACAGCAAGCTGATATGGAAAAGTCTATGGACAGTTTACAGAACCACTTTTTAATTGCGATGCCCTCTTTGCAGGACACCTATTTTGAACGTTCACTGATCTACATCTGTGAGCATGACGAAAAAGGTGCCATGGGAATTGTCGTCAATAAGCCGAGCGGTATCATCGTCGATGAACTTCTCGATCAAATGGAGCTAAATGAAGAGCCAACGCCAGTAACTGGCATCGAAGGTGAAGTACTCCTTGGTGGCCCAGTAAATCCTGAGCGAGGTTTTGTGCTACATACAAGCCAAGACGGTTGGAATAATAGCGACGAGATTACCAATGGGATCATGCTGACGACATCGCAAGATGTATTGACCTGTTTAGGCTCGAATAAAGCCCCTGAAAAGTTTCTTATTGCCTTAGGGTACGCAGGTTGGACACGTGGTCAGCTTGAGCAAGAAATTATTGAAAATACTTGGCTATCAATCCCCGCCACTCCAGAGTTATTGTTCGATGTAGAACATGAGCAACGCTGGCAACAAGCCACTGAATCATTAGGCTTTGATATCTGGCAGCTCTCCAACCTTGCAGGGCATGCGTAATAACGCCAATTCAAGATAGATTATTAGATAGGAACAAACTTAAATGGGCGATAAAAGCGTCTTAGGATTTGATTACGGTACTAAAAGTATTGGTATTGCGATTGGACAAGAGCTCACTGCTAGCGCAAGACCACTATTATCAATTAAAGCTGTAGATGGGATCCCTAAATGGGAAGAGATTGGCGCATTGATTGAAGAGTGGAAACCAGATCTCGTTGTTGTAGGCTTACCACTCAATATGGATGGCACTGAGCAAGAGATGACCCAAAGAGCGCGCAAGTTTGCCAACCGCTTAAGTGGTCGCTTTGGCGTAAAGGTTGCTACCCAAGATGAACGTCTAACCACTGCAGATGCCAAAGCACGACTGTTTGAAATGGGCGGTTATAAAGCGCTAACCAAAGGCCAAGTTGATGCTATGTCAGCAGTATTAATTGTTGAAAGTTATTTTGAGAATCAATACGGCGAGTAAAAGCTAGCAGTAAAAAGATTGGCTCAATATAAAAAAGGGAGGCTTAGCCTCCCTTTTACTTTTATCTATGGAGATAAAAAACTTAAATGTGCGGCTTAACAATATTGGCCATCATCTTAATGTGTGCATCATCATCGTTCAGTGCGGCAATATAACGATAGTTTTCACCGCCCGCCTGTTCAAAAATCTCACGGTTTTCACCGGCAATCTCTTCCAGCGTTTCTAGGCAATCTGCACTAAATGCCGGGCAGACAACCGCAATATCTTTAACCCCTTGCCCAGGTAATGACTCCATCGTTGCATCTGTGTATGGCGTTAACCATTTGGCTTTACCAAAACGCGACTGGAAAGTTGTGATGTAGTCATCGTCAGCCAATCCCAGCTTTGCAACCACCAACTTTGTAGTTTTCATACAGAAACAATAATAAGGATCGCCCAAATGCAAATTACGCTCAGGCATACCGTGGTAGGACAATACCAGTTTTTGCGGCTTGCCATTGGTCTCAAAGTCTTTAGCAATCGAAGCGGCTAATGCATCGATAAAGTCAGGGTGATCATGATAGGTATTAATAAAGTGCAGCGCTGGCAGATAGCGCCAACTAGTCAACTCTTTTGCTATCGCATCAAATGCCGATGCCGTTGTCGGCGCAGCATATTGTGGATATAACGGGAGTACCACCATTTTATCAACGCCTTGCTGATGCATTCTTTTAAGCGTTGATGCCACAGATGGCTCACCGTAGCGCATACAAAACTCTACTGATACGTCTTCACCAACTTGCTCAAAATAGCTTGCTAACTTTTGTGTCTGCCGACGGGTAATATCCATAAGTGGCGAGCCTTGCTCGGTCCACACTTGCTTATAGAGCGCCGCAGACTTTGCTGGGCGCACACGCAAAATAATCCCGTGCAAAATACACATCCACACTAGCTTCGGGATCTCAACCACACGGGGATCGGCCAAAAACTCCGCTAAATACCGCCTAACCGATGACGCTGTAGGTTCATCTGGCGTGCCTAAATTCATCAGTAGCACACCGGTTTTGCCACGCTTTTTATGTCCGACCTCTTTGGTCAACCCAGAATACTTAGCCAAGGTAACTCCCTAAACTTAAAAATGTTATGTGCTGATACGTTGAAAATAACTTAAAGATCAACAGCAACAAAAAACTGGCAATAAAATATTGCCAGTTTGTGCTTAATTTAACTCTGAATAATCAAACCAATCACTCAAGCGTATTAATCTAAATTAAGTGTTACACCATCCATCGAGCTGCTACTTGTTGGATCTGAGCTCTGCAACTTGATCATCAAACGTAAATCGTTTGGCGAGTCAGCATGGTGCAGCGCATCGGCGTAACTAATTTCTCCATCGGTATAAAGCTTTAATAATGCTTGGTCAAAAGTCTGCATGCCTTGTTCATTAGATTTAGACATCGTCTCTTTCAATGAGTGCAGCTCATTCTTAGCTATCAAGCTCGCCACGCGTGGAGTGTTAATTAGTACCTCAATTGCCGCGCGTCTGCCAGTACCATCACTTTTAGGCACCAGTTGCTGAGCCACAATACCGCGCAAGTTTAACGATAAATCAAACAACAACTGATGATGCTTACTTTCTGGCACTAAGTGCATAATACGGTCGAGCGCTTGGTTGGCATTATTGGCATGTAATGTTGCCATACAGAGGTGACCCGTCTCAGCAAAAGACAGTGCAAACTCCATGGTCTCTTGGCTACGAATTTCACCAATCAAAATCACATCTGGCGCTTGACGCAAAGAGCTCTTAAGCGCTGCATCGAATGACTCAGTATCAATGCCAACTTCGCGCTGGGTGATAATGCTCTGCCTATGGTCATGCACAAATTCCACAGGATCTTCAATAGTCAAAATGTGTCCGCGGGCATGGTTATTACGGTAACCCACTAGTGCAGCGAGTGACGTTGACTTACCTGTACCTGTGCCACCTACCATGATCACCAAACCACGTTTGCTCATTACCAAATCTTTCAAAATTGGTGGCAACATTAAGTCATCAACATCGGGGATTTGGGTTTCAATTCGGCGCATTACACAGCCGGGTGATTCACGCTGCCAAAATGCACTGACACGAAAACGACCAAAATCTTTCGCAGAGAAGGCAAAGTTACATTCTCGCGACTCGTGAAACTCCTGCTTTTGCACATCAGTCATTAATGACTCTACAAAGTCTAGAGACTGCGCCGGTGTAAACGGGCTTTCACCCAATTGACGTAATTCACCATCGATTTTAGCGCTCGGTGGAAATCCCGCAGTAATGAACAAATCTGAAGCTTTACGCTCAATCATCACTTTTAGAAAAGGACGAACATCCATAGATTAACTATCCCTATTAAAAGTTAGCTTGTTTATTAGAGCTTTTTGCTAAGGCATCTTCACGAGTAATTTGGCCTCGATTAACCAAGTTTTGTAAACATTGATCGAGCGTCTGCATACCGTGAGCCATACCCGTTTGAATCGCAGAGTACATCTGCGCCACTTTATCTTCACGAATAAGGTTACGAATAGCTGGTGTACCCATCATAATTTCATGGGCGGCAACTCGACCACCACCGACTTTTTTGATCAGTGTTTGTGAAATGACTGCCTGTAAAGATTCTGACAACATAGTACGCACCATGCCTTTTTCACCTTCAGGGAAAACATCGACCACACGGTCAATAGTTTTAGCTGCTGAGGTGGTGTGCAAAGTACCAAACACTAAGTGACCAGTTTCAGCCGCCGTCATTGCTAAGCGAATGGTTTCAAGATCTCGCATCTCACCAACTAAGATGACATCCGGATCTTCACGAAGTGCACTACGAAGTGCTGCATTAAAACTATGAGTATGGCGATGTACTTCACGCTGGTTAATCAAGCATTGCTTGTTTTGATGTACAAATTCTATCGGATCTTCAATCGTAAGAATGTGGTCATGGCGGTTTTCGTTCACGTAATCAATCATCGCCGCCAAAGTGGTACTTTTACCTGAACCGGTTGGGCCAGTAACTAATACTAAACCGCGCGGGAAACTAGAGATCTTTTTGAAGATTTCAGGCGCGCCTAATTGCTCCAAACTTAAAATATCGCTCGGGATGGTACGAAATACAGCTGCAGCACCGCGAGACTGATTAAAAGCATTAACACGAAAACGCGCTAAACCCGGTACTTCAAAAGAAAAATCTATTTCTAAATGTTCTTCATAGTCCTTACGTTGCTTATCATTCATGATGTCATAGACGAGACTATGTACACCTTGATGATCTAAAGCTGGTAGATTTATCTTTCTCACTTCACCATCAACACGGATCATGGGAGAAACACCTGCAGAAAGGTGTAGATCTGACGCATTGTGTTTTACACTAAAGGCAAGTAACTCTGTGATTTCCATAGTTTGGGATATCCATTCAACCAAAAACTTACAAGATGACAACAATAACAGACAGACTCGCAATCGCCCAGCATCGAATCAGCCTAGCAGCGCAAAATGCCTCTCGTCGGGCAGAAGATATACAACTTTTAGCGGTTAGCAAAACCAAGCCTAATGAATACATCATTGAAGCCTATCAAGCGGGTCAACGCCGCTTCGGTGAAAACTATGTACAAGAAGGCGAAATGAAGATTAATTCACTTAGCCAAGAGTACCCAGATATTGAATGGCATTTTATCGGTCCTTTACAATCAAATAAGACCAAAGTGGTCGCTAGCCTCTTTGATTGGATGCATACAGTTGACCGTGAAAAAGTGGCTAAGCGCTTAAGTGAACAACGCCCTGACAATATGCCGCCGCTGAATATCTGTATTCAAGTCAATATTAGTAATGAACCGAGTAAGTCAGGCGTTGCAGCAACTGAAGTGTTAGCAATGGCTAATAGCTTAGCAGTGCTACCTAATTTGGTATTACGCGGCTTAATGGCAATTCCATCAGCCGATGTTGATGAGCAAACAGCCAGCCAGGAATTAGCGGCACTGCACAACTTATATTTGCAACTTGCACAGCGCTTTGACACTGTCGACACGCTATCTGTCGGTATGAGCAATGACTTAGAACTTGCTGTAGACCATGGCTCAACTATGGTGCGTATTGGTAGTGCCATTTTTGGCGAACGAAATTATACCGTGTAATTTATACACGGAGTAAAAACAGCAATATAAAATGGATTAAAGTCGTATTAACATAAACCGCGGCGTTAGCTATTTTTAACGCTGCTGCTTGTATTTAACGATTCAGCCCAAACATTAATAACTAAAGTAGCTATATACCAACTAAAACAAAAAGAGATCTTCATGACACAACAAAAAGTATGCTTTATTGGCGCAGGTAATATGACCCGCAGTATCGTTAGCGGTCTTGTGAAAAGTGGTTACAACCCAGCCCTTATCGAAGCCACAAACCCAAGCCAACCTAAGCTAGATGCCATGGTCAGTGACTTTGGTATTAATGTGTCTAATGACAACGTTTCTGCTGCTCAAAATGCAGATGTGATTGTGCTAGGCGTAAAACCACACTTTATGGAAGTTGTCGGTGAAGAACTTAGCGGCTTAGATCTATCTAACAAACTGATTATCACCATCGCCGCAGGCGTAACCGCTAAACGTTACAGTGATTTTTTTAAGCAAGAGATCAAACTAATACGCACTATGCCTAATACCCCGACGCAAATAGGTGTAGGCTTAACAGGACTTTATGCTGGCGACGATATATCTGCCGAGCAAAAAGTAATTTGCGAAACCTTGATGGCAACCGGTGGTGAAGTAGTTTGGGTTGAAAAAGAAGCAGACTTAAACCAAGTTATCGCCCTTGCTGGTAGCTCTCCTGCTTATTTCTTCCTATTTTTAGAATCTATGGTGGAAAGTGCGGTCAAAGGTGGTATGTCAGAAGTAGCCGCTAGAGAAATGGCACAACAAGCAGCACTGGGTGCGGCGTTAATGGTTAAACAAAACCCAGATGTAAGCTTGGCGCAACTTAGAGCTAACGTTACGTCTAAAGGCGGCACTACAGCACAAGCAGTCGAGACCTTTGAAAAAGGTGATTTACGAGGCCTAGTCGACAGCGCAATGAGCAATTGCATTGCCCGCGCTGAAGAAATGGCAAAGCAGTACTAATTTAATTTAAACAAGTAGAGTAAATAGATGAATGCATTTAGTTTTCTAATCAGCACAGTATTCGACTTATACCTGATGGTCGTGGTACTGCGTATTTGGCTACAACTCGCTAGAGCCGATTTCTATAATCCATTTAGCCAATTTATTGTTAAAGCGACACACCCAATTGTCGGCCCGATGCGCCGCGTATTGCCCTCATTTGGTAGCTTTGATACAGCATCGTTTGTACTTGCGATTACGGTAGTCGTACTCAAGTTTGTGATCTTAAGCTTGATGGCTGGCGCAGCGATTAACGTGCCAACGTTACTGCTCATCTCACTTGTGTCAGTGATTAAAGAAGCTGGTGTATTACTTTTCTGGATGTTAATTCTACGTGCGATCTTGAGCTGGGTAAGCCAAGGGGGTAATCCAATTGAAATGGTCATGGGTCAATTAACAGAGCCATTACTTGCACCAATTCGCCGCATATTACCACCCATGGGTGGTTTAGATTTATCACTGTTAGTGATGATGATTATCCTAAACTTTTTAAACATTTTGCTCGCACAATACGTTCCATTTTGGGCTAGCGTATAGTGACTCCAGCACAGATGCAGCAGGGAAACCTGCTGCTACAACTTTATATCCAGCCTAAAGCGAGTCGCGATCAGATTGTTGGTCTTCATGGCGAAGAAATCAAAATAGCCATTACCGCTCCCCCCGTTGATGGAAAAGCTAACGCTCACCTCACTAAGTACCTCTCTAAAGCCTTTAAAGTACCTAAAGGGGATATTGAAATCGTTAAAGGTCAAATGGGTCGCCACAAGCAAGTTAGGATTATCGACCCGAAACTTATCCCTGAGGAAGTACAAAACCTATTGTAACCTTGTACTTACCATTACTATGGGGCATTGAGGCCGGTTAAGTTCTATACTGTTATCAAGATATCATTTAAGGAAAGCTAATATGATCCGCTTATTAACCACTATGCTAGTGCTCTGCTTTTGTCTAAGCAGTACCGCATTCGCCGAACAAAAAGAAAAAGTGGGTAATTTCGATATCCACTATGTCGCTCTCAGCAGTACCTTTTTAACTCCCAGTATTGCTAAGTCATACGGGATAAAACGCAGTAGTTACACAGGTATTATTAATATCGCAGTGCTCGATACCAGTGTAGAAGGCAATCCTGCGGTTCCGGTAGAAATTTCGGGGGTTGCCAATAACTTACTCGATGCTCGGATTGATCTGAAATTTAGAGAAATTCGTGAAGGTGATTCCATTTATTATATTGCTGAAGTCCCTTACCGTGACGACCAAGAAATTAACTTTAAAATTGCGGTTAAGTACGATAAAAAGCTCAACACTACGCTAACCTTCAAGCAAAAATTTTACGTAGAATAATTGCCAAATCACTAAAAACAGGGGCCAAGCGCCCCTGTTTTTTATTGCCTTTCTACTATCGAAAAAACCGTATCTCCGCTATTATTGCCGCCATTATTTTATGACTCATCTACGGGCTCCCAATGAATCAAATCGTCCTTGCTAGTGGCAATAAAGGTAAACTAAAAGAATTTTCAGAATTAATGGCAGATTACGGCGTTGAAATCTTGGCTCAAAGCGAGTTAAACGTAGCTGAAGTACCAGAAACCGGTACCACCTTTGTTGAAAATGCCATTATCAAAGCAAGAAACGCAGCTGAGGTGACCGGCCATGCAGCGATTGCCGATGACTCTGGTCTAGAGGTCGATTTCTTACAAGGCGCACCAGGCATTTACTCTGCGCGCTATGCGGGAGAAGGCGCTAACGATGAGCAAAACTATACAAAATTGCTTAATGCACTTGATGGTCAAACACAACGTAATGCACGCTTTCAGTGTGTATTGGTTTACATGCGTCACGCTAAAGATCCAACTCCAATTATCTGCCAAGCTTCTTGGGAAGGTACAATAGGTTTTGCTCCACAAGGCGAAAATGGCCACGGCTACGACCCCATTTTTATCCCTGCGGAGCACGATTGCGCAGCAGCAGATCTAAGTAGTGAAGAAAAAAATAAGCTTAGCCATCGTGGTAAAGCACTTGTGTTGTTAATTGAAGCCATGAAGCAACAAGGTATTTTTAACTAATGCTAACCCTGCCACCGTTAAGCCTATATATTCATATTCCTTGGTGCGTACAAAAATGCCCTTATTGCGACTTTAACTCACATGGTCAACATGGCGAGTTACCACAAACAGAATATGTTGATGCACTGATTAATGATCTCAAACAAGACCTACATTATGTGCAAGGCAGACAGCTTCACACCATTTTTATCGGTGGCGGAACTCCATCCTTATTTGACGCAGGACATATTGGCCGCTTACTGACAGAGGTTGATGCACTTATCCCCTTTAGCGACAATATTGAGATCACCATGGAGGCCAACCCAGGTACGTTAGAGCATGATGATTTTGCAGCTTACAATAAAGCCGGTGTCACTCGTCTTTCTATAGGGGTACAAAGTTTCTCAAGCGATAAGCTCAATTTACTCGGCCGTATTCATGATAAAAATGAAGCACAGGTTGCCGCACAAAAAGCAAAAGTTTCTGGTTACCAAAGCTTCAACTTAGACTTGATGCACGGCTTGCCTGATCAGAGTTTTGACGAAGCATTAGCCGATATTGAAACCGCGGCAGGTTTAGCACCGCCACATCTGTCTTGGTATCAGTTAACGATTGAGCCAAATACCCTGTTTCACTCTAAGCCCCCGCAACTACCAGATGATGAGAATCTATGGCAGATCTATGAACAAGGTCAAAAACGGTTAGCGGCGCTTGGCTACCAGCAGTATGAAATCTCTGCCTATGCCAAAGAAGGCTACCAATGCAGACATAACCTCAACTACTGGCAATTTGGTGATTACTTAGGGATCGGCTGTGGTGCTCACGGCAAAATCACCCAGATTAACAACACTAATGTTAATGACAGCAAGATTGTGCGCACTGTGAAAATTAAGCACCCGAAAGGCTACTTGACCGCAAATGACTACTGCTACGAAACAACTGAAGTCGAGCAAGAAGATAGGCCTTTGGAGTACCTAATGAACCGCCTTCGTTTAATGAGTCCAATTCCAAAGATTGAGTTCGAACAGCGAACAGGTCTTGCAAGAGCGACGATTAGCGAAGGGATTAAGCAAGCCTGCGCAAAAGGCTTAATGACTGACTCAGAAGAACATTGGCAGCTCACTAGCAAAGGTCACTTATTCGTCAATGAGCTGCTGTCACAATTTTTGTAATGTGCATTAATTCATACTAATACGCAAAAAATAAAATAAGCCATTGAATTAAATGGTTAATAATCACCACTCAGCGAATACAGACACATTTGCTAACACTTAGATCAAAAAATTAACCAGCGGCTTCTTTAGGATAATAATCATAATTCTAAGGAAGCCCAAAAAATGCCTATAAAAACAAATATTAGCTTTATTGCCCTTTCGCTCTCTTTGGCATTTAGTGCCACTGCGATTGCAGCCCCTACCTCGATAGCACAATTAAGTCCAAGTGAGAGTGTTGCTCATAAGGCACATAGTGAATCAGAAAAAGCCAACGCTTTATTCGAAAGCATTTTCATGGAAAATGTTATGGCTAGTCCAATTTCACAAACTCACCTAGGTATCAAAACCGATTATGATAAATGGGATGAAATGGGTGACGCTGCTGATGATGCCGCTCTTGCTCGCGACAAAAAACACTTGGCTCAGCTAAAGCAAATCAACACCAGAAAACTCGACCGACAAACATTACTGAGTTACCAACTGCTGACACAGAAACTTGAGCAAAGTATTAAAGATGATAAATGGCGCTACCATAACTACCCGGTTAACCAGATGTATGGCGGCCACTCGCAAATAGCTTCTTTCCTAATTAACCAACATCAAATTGGCAGTGTCGAAGATGCCAAGGCTTATATTAGCCGCTTACAAGGTGTACCTAAGCGTTTATCACAGCTACAAACTGCACTAGAGGTCCGTGAAGGCAAAGGCATTATTGCGCCGAAGTTTGTATTCCCATACGTGATAAATGACAGTAAGAATATTATTAACGGTGCGCCATTCAACCCTAGTTCAAACAAAGAAGACAGCGCACTATGGAGCGACTTTAAACGTAAAGTATCAAAGCTTGAAATAAGTGATAGCGACAAAGAAAACCTATTACGTCAGGCAAAACTTGCTCTTGTTGAAGATGTAAAACCTGCCTACGACAAGCTTATTGCCTATATGACTAAGCTTGAAGCCAAAGCCGATACCCGCGATGGTGCTTGGAAGTTTCCAGAAGGTGAAACCTACTACAACAATGCCCTTGCACGTACGACAACAACGGATATGACCGCTAACGAGATCCATGAACTAGGTTTAGCGGAAGTGGCACGTATTCATAGTGAAATGCGCGCCATTATGAAGAAGGTTAACTTTGAAGGTTCATTGACTGAATTCTTTAAGTTTATGCGTGAAGATGAGCAGTTTTATTACAGCAATGATGACAAAGGTCGCCAAGCTTACCTAACGGAAGCGACGGCATTAATTGATACCATGAGCAGCCGTCTTGATGAAGTGTTTAAGGTCAAACCTAAAGCACCGATGATTGTGAAGCAAGTTGAAGCCTTTAGAGAAAAGTCAGCCGGCAAAGCGTTTTATAACAATCCATCACCAGATGGTAGCCGCCCAGGTACTTACTACGCAAACCTTTATGACATGAAGGCAATGCCAAAATATCAAATGGAAGCACTGGCATATCATGAAGGCACGCCGGGTCACCATATGCAGATAGCGATTGCACAAGAGCTTGAAGGAGTGCCTAAGTTCCGTAAGTTCGGTGGTTATACAGCCTACATAGAAGGTTGGGGTCTTTATAGCGAGTACTTCCCGAAAGAGATGGGCATGTATTCTGACCCATACTCAGATTTCGGTCGTCTCGCAATGGAACTATGGCGCGCCTGCCGTTTGGTTGTTGATACCGGTATTCACGCTAAAAAGTGGACTCGAGAAGAGTCTATTGAGTACTACGTATCTAATACACCAAACGCCAAGTCTGATGCAGTGAAAATGGTTGAACGTCATGTAGTCATGCCGTCACAAGCAACCGCTTATAAAGTCGGTATGCTTAAACTATTAGCCCTTAGAGACAAAGCGCAACAAGCTCTTGGTGATAAATTTGATATCCGTGATTTCCACACCATTGTACTCAAAAATGGCCCTGTACCATTGGACGTACTAGAAAGTGAAATCAACTTATGGATTGAACAAAGCAGCTAGTTAATAGCATTAAACGAAAAAGCCTCGTCAGCAAATTATTGCTGACGAGGCTTTTTTATCTAGAGCTGTTAAGTATTATACCACTTAGTATAAGAAGTTGATCTACTTAGAGCGTTTTTGGCAAACTAATTCAAGGCGAATAACTGAAAGAATGGTAGCTCTCTTGTGAAGTTATTCAACGCAGAAGTAGGCAGCCAAAAACACTCCAGAATGGCGAGTTTTAGCGGCTCTGATACTGCTTTAACAAGCTTGAACGTAGAACAACTATGCTCTTCACTCGTTGCATTGTCTCAGTGTCGCTAAATTCTCGCTAAGCGATCAAATCTTTATACTAATTGCTATTAGTCATAATCACCGACATTCGGCACGCTAAAGCTTGCATCATTCCAAGGCCATGGCACTTTTGCCATAAACGCCGCCAGTTCAGGCGTATCAGCATGTTGTTCACGGATCACAATCATGGTTCTGTTTACATGAAATTGATGAATTGGCTCTTGCCCACCAATGGCAATAAAATATTCGGCTAGCGTCGCTAAATACTGCCTTTTATCGGCTAAGCCTAGCACCGCATCAGCCATTACTGGCGCACCTTTCAACCCCGATAAATCCGCGGCACAGCGCCAACTCGCAAACTGCCTAATAATGCTTGCCAATAACTCTGCGCCCTTTTCATCGTAAGCTGCTGTAGCAAACAAATCGTACTCACTTAGCACGGCACAACTGTCGACTTGTTGCGCCACAAACCCAAAAAATAGCGATGTCTGGCCACTCTTAAGATAATGGGATTCGAGTTTTGGCATAAGCGCGTTAAGCTCTGTAAGCGACGCTATCTTAGCAGCAGTATCATTGACATTTTGCAGACTTATATCGACCTGCCCATTAGCTGACGGCGCTTGTGCCAACCTAGCCGGCATAGTCAAGCTTAACTCTAGAGGCAGGCATACTATTGGCACAACGCTGTTGGTTGGACTTTCATTCTCACTTCCAGCTTTTTTCAGGCATTCACTAAGTGCACTATCTTTACTCTCTGCTTGTTTATCAGCTAGCTCCACTTGCCAAATGACCGCATCTTCATCTTCACCAACAGCCACGATCAATTGATTATCAATTTGGTCTTTAATGACAACAGGATCATGGGTAAATACTTGTACTGAGCGCTGTTTGCCATCGCCGTTGTCTTTCATCAACTTGTATAATGGCGATATTGAGTCGCCAGCTAACGACAGCTGTTGTACCACTCCATCTTGCCAACCTAACCAAATGCTATTGCCATCAGCAGAAATCGTCGCTGATGTAAGGCATTCAATAAAGGTTTGCAGCTCGTCATGATGTTCTGAGCTAGTATCGCCAGCCACAATCGCCCTCAATGATTCAATATGGTCTTCAGCCTGATATTCTGCACAAATCTGTGCAGCCTCAAGCGCTCTGACTTTATGGCTCCACAGTACTTTTTTTTGCTTAAAATCGATAAACTGCAGTTCAAAGTTAAAGCGGAAGTTCTCATCACTAGACTCTAAGACACTGAGTGTTTCGGTGTTAGCAAGTAATGCAACACCGCGCTTTTTATCCATAAAAAAGGTATTACGCACAGAGATATCTTCCGGTGCAGGCTTACCTTGAAGGTGATATATCTGAGTCTCAGCTATGATTGGATTAAAACTGACGAGTTGATGCGTTCTACGCTTTTCACGCTGATAGAACACAAACTCTGTACCTTGGACGCACACCATACTGCCAGCAGTAAACTTAAATGGTATGTCATAGCTGCATATATTCGTTTCATTCAACTGAAGGTGGCTACCATTACTCAGTGCATTAGCTGTTATATCAACACAATACAAAGAGCTTGCACTGCGTCGTCCACCTTTAGGCGCCCCCGCTATCCATAATTTACCATTGCTGATACAGGCATCCTTGGTTGGATATAGACCGAGTGATGCGATGGCAGAGAGACTCTGTTTACTCGGTTCCGCAGCATTAAATCTCGAGCTAAAAATCCGCCCTGTTGAGTCAACAGCGATAAACTGCTGGTTATCAAGCCACTCGGCAATCAATAGCTCACAGTTTTGAGTTTCAAGCAGTTCAAACTGACTAATAACGTCAGTATTAAAACCGGTACGCTTAATTACTTGTAACTGTATAAGCCCATCATAAAACAAACCGTGGTGCTGAAACGAATATTCGTTAGAGGCTAAACAAGTGCTAAGCGTCTCTGTAGAAGCAGTATCTTTATTTTCTATAAGCTCAATATCTAAAAGTTCAGTTTCAACATCAGAGCTTTTAGTTACAGAGCCTAAAATACGAGGGAAAAATGTCTTAATAAATTTATTCAATGTAATACTCGTCTCATAAAATAAATGACTTTACGCCATACATGTCACTATTGCTGAAGATAAGTAAGCAGCTTAAAGCTATAAAGCCAACACTTTCAAGTGCTTTATGATGCAAGTAGCTCGTCACTCGCTATCTTTCTTTTACGATAAGAAATTATGAAACTATTTGAAGTAACAGAAATAGAAAGGAAAGCTAGAGTTTTAATAAAGCCTAGAAAGAAAAATACCCCGGTTAAAGCCGGGGTAAACCAAAATTAGGATGATGGTTTTAAGGCTGACATTGTTTTAGTTCGTAAACTTCTGTCAACATTGAAACAAAACTGCTTTTAGCTGCTCTGTATATCACAACAAAGAGGGGTCATTCTCAACTGCAGTATAGGGCTCAGAGCTTTTGAATCAACTGACTGCAATTGTATTAAAATGAGAACAAACTTCAACCAAAATGATTTCAACTTGTTTAGCCAAGCCTAAATTCAGCTTAACTAAACAAGCCACACAACACGCATAAAACACTGAAATAAAAGATAATAAGCAACCTCTACATTAGAGGTGGTTCACACTGTTCATTAATTAGAACAATGTTTCCCCAATTTACTTACGTTTTGCATACAATTCTTTAAGCGGTGTGTCCCAATATGGAGGCGTGCCGATATGATCCTTAATAAAATCAATAAAAGCGCTTACCTTTGGCGCTAAATGTTTACGTCTTGGATAAACAGCTTGTAACGGTAAGTGATGCGTTAACTGCCAGTCTTCTAGAATAGGGACTAAGGTACCTTTTTCAAGCTCATCTTCAAGTAAGTAACTAGCAAGATAAACCACACCTAAACCACTTACCGCTGCAGACTTTAATGCTGGTGCATTATCGACTCTAAAATTACCTGTTACACCAATTTCACAGTAATCATCACCTTGTTTAAACTGCCAAATACTGTGCTCATGCCATTCGCCTTGATATACCAAACAATTATGATCAACTAACTGTTCAGGACGATTGGGTACACCATGTTTTTCAACATAAGAAGGTGATGCTGCCAGTAGGAATTGGCACTTCATTAATGGCCGTGCCACCATACCAAGCGGTAGCTGCTCAGACATAGTCAATAGCAAGTCTAAACCTTCGCTGACGACATCAACTTTATGGTCAAGAAGGCTAACTTGTAATTCAAGTTCAGGGTGTTTTGCCATAAATTCAGGCAAGGCAGGTATTATATGCATGGTACCGAAAGATTGAGAAATACCCACTTTCAATACACCACGAGTTGCATCATTAAGATTATGAACACTAGCAACAGCTTGGTCAGCATCTCTTAATAGCTCTTCACCTTGGGCATATAACAGCTGACCGGCTTCGGTCAAACTTAGACTTCTGGTGGTACGCTGTATTAACTGAACACCCAGTTTGTGTTCCAAGTCGGCAACTTGAGTACTAACTTTAGACTTAGATATGCCTAACTTTCTCGCTGCAGAGCTAAAACTGCCTGCTCGTGCCACATGGGTGAAAATTGCGATTGGTTCTAAAAGTTCTAACATGTAAATCGCCTTAAGGTGTTTACGACAGTAATAGTACTTCCATCGCTAAGACATGAAGTTTCATTTATAAAAACAATATCTTAAGTGAATATATGTACGCTAGAGTAGGATTTTTATTATGAAACCAATTATTGGTTTTTGCTTTTATTTTTAGAAGTATACCAAAAATTCCCCATAACTCATCAAATATGTCATTTTGGGGTTATTACAAGACGATGTTTCAGTGTTGAAATTCAAAAGGTTTTAAAATAGAAAAGCCCCTGCACAAAGGAAGGATGCAGGGGGTGTTGCAAGGCTGTCAAAGGCAACAGGTTAGTCCAGTAAGATTTACTTAAGTACGGTTTACTCTAGTAAAGTCCCGTTCGTTTGCTCCACCAAGGGATAGCTTGCCAATTCAGGGATAGCTGTACGAAGCTGCTTTTCCAATACCACTAAAGACTTAAAGTTTTGACATAGCTTTTCACTACGCGCTTCAATATCATCAGCTTGCTGCTCGATCTGCAGCTCTATTTCTTCGCCAATAGAATCCATTTTTACTGAGAAAGACTGCATTTTTTGCTCAAATGAGTCGCCGTCGCCAGACATCATTTGCGCGCCTAGAGACATCATCATGCTTCCCAAAGAGTTTTGAACTAGCTGTTCCATCTCTTGTTCAAACTCTTCCCCAAAAGCATCTTCTAAAGAAGACTCTGTCGCACCTAGATAAAAAGTATCTCCTTGCTGATAAGCAACCTCTTCAATGCGCTCCTCAAGACCAGCCATCATCTCATCAATTTGCGCCCCAGCACTATCACCAAGAAGCGGAGTAAGCGCTAGACTTACCGCTGTTGAAGCTATTGACACCGCATCATTCACTAACGTAATAACTTCTGGTACTTGCGAAGAAACCTCATGCGAATATTGTTCGACTAAAGCTTGTTGCTGGCTACTAAGTGCAACCTGCTTGCCATTAACAAATAGTTTGTCCATTTCGATACGATATTTTTCATCACCAGTTTCGCTAACAACCAGCTTTTTAGGCTCAACAGTTATATCGTAATTAAGCATGACTTCGCATTCATTATTGACGTCATGCTCACTGTGAGCTGCCACAGTCTGTAAGCTAGACGCTGATAACAATACGGCAGTGATCCCGACTGAGGTAAGTAGTTTTTTCATTGCATTAATCCCTTATCGCTTAGTATCTAAATGATTTATTCAATCTTGACTAGGATAAAGCACAGAGCATGCCAAAATAGCTAAAGCTATGTTTTTAAATGCATTGATAGATATTGCAACTT
This sequence comes from Shewanella sp. 10N.261.52.F9, assembly GCF_041471165.1. NCBI lineage: Bacteria > Pseudomonadati > Pseudomonadota > Gammaproteobacteria > Alteromonadales > Shewanellaceae > Shewanella > Shewanella sp. 10N.261.52.F9. The sequence continues at coordinate 203,233 of NZ_JBFRNX010000012.1, read as the reverse complement.
GAGGTTGTTGATTTTGAATAATCGAATGGATGATATATTTAGCCAATTAAACTAACAATTGGCTAAATATCAAAACTTACTGATATTGCGGTTTTTCTATATCGAGCTGACACTCGATTTAAAATATTGACCGACCTAAAGTCTGGCTCAATGCTTCGAGCATTGCAGTACCAGCTAAGGAGTTACCGTTTGCATCTAACTCTGGAGACCATACGCAAACCGACATATCACCGGGGATTACAGCAATTATGCCGCCACCAACACCACTTTTACCTGGCATACCAACACGATAAGCAAACTCACCAGCGCCATCGTATAGACCCGAGGTAGCCAATAAAGCATTTAATTGCCTATTTTGCACCGGACTAACCAACTGTTTTCCAGCAAGGCTCTTACCTGAATTAGCAAGGTAAAACATGGCACGAGATAGATCTGCGCAACTCATACGTAATGAGCAGTAGTGAAAATAGCTATGCAGTACAGTATCGACATCATTATTAAAGTTGCCAAATGACTTCATCAAATAAGCAATAGCCGCGTTACGTGCACTGTGTTGATATTCAGATGCCGCTACAACTTTGTCGTAACCGACCCGATGATTTTCACTTAAACCCCGCACAATTTCGAGCATACGGTGTTTAGGCGCGCCAAGCCGACTTTGCAGTAAATCTGCAATGACTAAAGCACCCGCATTAATAAATGGATTTCGCGGTAAACCTTTTTCTAGCTCAACCTGCACCAGAGAATTAAATGAGTGACCCGAGGGTTCTTTACCCACACGTGACCAAATTTCATCTTCTTCATACAACATTAGCGCTAAAGTAAGGCTAAAAACCTTAGAGATACTCTGAATAGAAAAGGGCTCGAGATAATCTCCAGCCCCTATAGTGACACCATCAGCGGTTGTCACTGCAATACCCAGTTTATTAGCATCAACCTCGGCAAGTGCAGGAATATAATCCGCCACTTTACCTTGGCCTAAAAGAGGTCGAACTTTTTCGACGACCTCTTCGAGTAATGCCAATTCAGGCATTAACCCCACCAAATATCATAAAGCTCGCCAATCTCGAGATCCGATACTGGTTGTGCGTCAAAGAATGCTTTAACGGCAGCGCGGTTTTCTTCAGTACACTTACCAATACCTTGAGTAGCAATAATACCTTCCCACTCTTTATGACCACCGCCGTGGTAACCAAGGTCTGCAGGTTCAATCACTTCGTCGATAAACTGATCAACGATTGCATCAATTTGCTCTTCTGTTACTGATTCATTAAATGTCCAGTTAACGTCAAATCCAAACTCTTGGAACTCATCTACGCGTAATTTTTTACGTAAGCGACGGCTACGGTTTGCTGCCATGGTTGTTCTCCTAGATAACTTATTTTTAAAGTATATGTTTTTTGGGGCGATTAAACGCGCTCAAACATAAGATCCCAAACACCATGACCTAAACGGTGGCCACGCGCTTCGAATTTAGTTAGTGGACGATGATCTGGACGCTCAACAACGTCACCTGTAGCAGACTGGTTTTTATAACCAGGTGCTGCAGTCATCACTTCCAGCATATGTTCACTGTAGTTTTCCCAATCAGTTGCCAAATGGAATACACCGCCAACCTTAAGTTTACTGCGGATCAGTTCAGCAAAAGGCGCTTGAACGATGCGACGCTTATGATGACGCTTTTTATGCCAAGGATCTGGGAAGAAAAGTTGCACACGAGACAAGCTACCTTCGGCAATGCTGTTCTCTAGCACTTCAATTGCATCATGGTGATAAACACGTAAGTTCGTTACACCAGCTTCTGCAGCTTCAGCTAAACACGCACCAACACCAGGTTTATGCACTTCAATACCAATGAAGTTAAGCTCTGGAGAGGCTTTTGCCATTTCAACTAATGACGCGCCCATACCAAAACCAATTTCTAAAACGGTATCAGCTTCACGGCCAAATACTTCAACTAGGTCGATAGCTTCTGGAGTGTAGTCAAGACCAATTAGCGGCCACTGCTGCTCCATTGCTTGAGCTTGACCTTTAGTTAGGCGGCCCTCTCTCAACACAAAGCTTCTGACTTTGCGAAGGTATTTACCTTCTTCATTGAATTCAGCGGTTGTTACGTCGCTCATTTTCGCCCTCACTTAAGGCTGCGCTAGCATTAGACAGCTATTATTTAAAAAAGAAAGGCATTATCCAAAGTTAAACCTTCAGTGCAAGCCTTATTGTGGCAAAATTATACCAAGAATCTCAGTTTGTGCGAACAGTGGCTTTAGTTTGCCATTAAATCAATAGAATTGTGCCTATCTTTAATTGACTTTGTCACGGATAAACCTAGGTCAGTGCCTTGTTTAAAGCTTTGCCTAAAGTTACACTGCGCCGATGAAAACTACCGCAGCTTTTTCAACTCGAATTATCGAATGGTACGACAACTTTGGTCGTAAACAACTCCCTTGGCAACAAAACAAAACCCCATATAAAGTATGGATTTCAGAGATCATGCTACAACAAACGCAAGTAGCGACTGTTATCCCCTATTTTGAAAAGTTTATTGCCCGCTTTCCTGATATCGAAACCTTGGCCAAAGCAGATCAAGATGAAGTCCTGCATTATTGGACAGGACTAGGTTACTATGCCCGTGCACGTAACTTACATAAAGCAGCGCAAATCATGCAGTCAGAGTTTGACGGTAAATTCCCAACTGACTTTGACCATGTATTAGCTCTACCAGGGATTGGGCGCTCAACCGCTGGTGCGGTGTTGTCTTTATCGCTTGGGCTTAACTTTCCAATTTTAGATGGCAATGTAAAGCGAGTCTTAGCCCGTCATGGTGCTATTGAAGGTTGGCCAGGTAAAAAGCCTGTTGAACAGCAACTTTGGCATCTAACCGAAGCTTTTACTCCGGCAAAAGATATTCAAAAGTATAATCAGGCTATGATGGATATTGGTGCAACAGTTTGTACCCGTTCCAAACCCAACTGCCCACTCTGCCCCGTTGCTATTGACTGCAAAGCCCAATTAAGTGGGCGCCAAAGTGAATTTCCTGGCAAAAAACCAAAGAAAACGATTCCAGAGAAGTCTGCTTGGTTACTGGTCATAGAAAATGAACTGCAAGTTCAATTAGAGAAACGTCCTTCAGCTGGTATTTGGGGAGGGCTCTGGTGTTTTCCACAATTTAGCAGCCGAGTAGAATTAGACTCTTATATTTCAGATAAGCAGTTAAAACTGACTTCACAGCAAGAGCTTTTAGGTTTTAGACATACATTTAGTCACTTTCACCTCGATATCCAGCCAATACTGATACGAGTAAGTGGATATTGCGATAACCAGATCATGGAACAAGCTTCCACTGTCTGGTATAACTTAACTCATCCACCTAAAGTTGGTTTAGCCTCAGCTACCGAGCGAATTTTAGCCGACTTAGGTTCAGTATTAAATAAGGAGTAATCATGGCTCGCACAGTAAATTGCGTGTATTTGAATAAAGAGGCTGAAGGCCTAGGTTTTCAGCTGTACCCAGGGGACTTGGGGAAGCGTATTTTTGACAATGTGAGTAAAGAAGCTTGGGCCCTTTGGCAATCTAAGCAGACCATGCTGATCAATGAAAAGAAATTGAACATGATGAATGTTGATGATCGCAAGTTTCTTGAAGAGCAAATGATCAACTTTTTGTTTGAAGGTAAAGACGTAGAAATCGAAGGCTACGTACCGCAAAAAGATGATGAGTAACACCTAAAGGCTCTATTCACTGCACAATACATAAGGCGCCGCTTAAACTTTTAAGCGGCGCCTTATTACTATAAATAGTATTTCGCTTGGACTATTGTCGGATCCCTTCTATGACCAGATCTAACATTACATTTGCAGATGCAGGTCCTAAATCGACTTTCACATCATAATCCTTTAACGCAAACTCAGTGCTTCCGGCAAAACCAGAACGGTAACCGCCCCAAGGATCTTGTCCCTCTCCTATCATTTGTGCATCAATGGCTAGCGGTTTGGTCACCCCATTAAAGGTAAACTCACCATTAATAACAAAATTTCCGTCACCTTTATCTACTGCCGAAGTAGAAACAAAGCTTGCCTTAGGGAATTGTCCAGTATTTAAAAAGTCACTGCTGCGTAAATGCTTATCACGTTCGGCATGATTAGAATCTACGCTCGCGGTATCAATCGTCACATTCACTTTTGAGTCTGCAATATTATTTGCATCAAAACTAAAGTCGCCTTGAAATTGATTAAAGCGTCCGACAACAAAGCTATAACCTAAATGGCTGACTTTAAATTCAATTGATGCATGTGCACCTTCTGTATCTATTTTATAGTCCGCAGCTTGCACTATATTAGTCATACTCAGAGAAGTGGTAAGTGAAGCAGCGAATGCAACAGCCATAAATTTTGTGTTCATGTTCTATCCTTTGTTGATGATTTCATTTTAATTTTCAAATGAGTGCTTAAATAATTATTTTTAATAAGTGTTTGAATAAATTGCTGATAATGAGTAGTTAAATCAAATTAGCGCCTAACCTTGAGCATTCTGCTCAAGGTTTGATCTTTATCGATAAAGTGATGCTTTAATGCGCCAAGGGCGTGAATAACAACCAAAGCAATAAGCCCGTATGCAAAATATTGATGAATTGCACCAGCGATATCCGCTTGATTGCTAATTAACTCGCCAAAACCCGGGATCTCAAACCAATCAAATACCCAAATGCCTCTGCCATCAGCCGTTGAAATAAAGTAACCACTCGACATAATCAGCAACATAAGCAAATACAGCATATTGTGAGCTAAGCGTCCTGCTCGTTTTTCCCAGCTTTTATGGGTTGCTAATTCAAAAGGTTTTGTTGAATAAAAACGCCAAGCAAACCTGAATACGGTTAGCAATAAGAGAATTAGGCCGATACTTTTATGAAGATGAGGCGCTGTTCTATACCAACTGCTGTAATAGGTTAAATCGACCATCCAAAAACCTACCGCAAACAAACCAATAACGGCGGCAGCTGAGCCCCAATGCATAAAAATAGCTAGCAGCCCATAAGACCTTTCTGTATTGCGTAACATATCTTTCCTTGCATCTATTTAATGCATTCATCATACAAACAACTTTTTGGATATAAAATCAGCAAATATAGACACATTTATTCGACTTTTTAGAAAGGCTTACAACTAAGCCTCGTCAAACCATGATTATTTTGGGTTTAGCAGTAGTAACAAAACGATTAGGGGGTATGGATCTGCTGTAAATGAAGCTTTTTCAAATAGAGTGTAGATACACGAGGGGAAATTGATTGTTATTTGAAAGCGTGCTGAACACAAACTAGCCGAACAATCAAAATGAAGTAAAAAAGCACTTGCAGGATTTTTTGAGTCGCTATAAGATACGCGCACTCCAAACGTGACAGGCTTTAAAGCCAAGAAGTTTGCAGTAGCAAATCTAAGATTTACTTAACGTAATACTTAGTTGCCCGAATAGCTCAGTCGGTAGAGCAGAGGATTGAAAATCCTCGTGTCCCTGGTTCGATTCCGGGTTCGGGCACCAACATCTATTAATGAGTTTCACTATTTACTTAGTAACTTGTTAAGCAAATAAGCCGGCATAGCTCAGTTGGTAGAGCAACTGACTTGTAATCAGTAGGTCCCGAGTTCGACTCTTGGTGCCGGCACCATAAAAACAAAAAAGCCACTCAATGAAGTGGCTTTTTTGTATCCTATTTTTGAACCGGTTTAAATAGATTTCTTAATTCCAGTTTCTAAACTAGAGTGGGTAACCTTTAAGATCCGTTTATCCAAATAAACACTTATCTTGGGCTGTATTTAGTGGGTTGTATATAGTGCTTTCTATTTTTAACCTCGTCAGTTCCGGCACTGCAAATGACTAGGGCTTAATGACCATTATTCAAGCTTTATAAGGTGGCTGATTTAGAGAAGAACTTAACCTCCCCTAACCGTTCAAATTCTCCCAGCTTTCCTGGTATCAACAACCTAAGCGCTCAAAGATCCACCGCGCAAACCTGGCCGCTAACTCTAAAATTTACTTCATCAGAAAATCGCTGTACGAATAGTGAGCGGCTTATTACTTCAAAATGGCTTTTATGCTACCCAACGCATATTACTTTTATCTTACTCATCGATAAAATGGCCAACTGTTAGCTAAAAAACAACCACAACATATACTGCTATTCGCTCAAGCCAAGTCATTTCAAGCCCGATAAAGCGCAAAAAATAACTAAAACATGGCTAAATTAGCAATAAAGTCTATTTGTTGCGCAATCAAACCACTAAGCACTTGCACCACAAAAAACATCGCTATATTATACGCGCACTCCAAACGAGACAGGCTTTTAAGTCAGCTAGTTTGTAGTAGCAAATCTAAGGTTTACTTAAGTAATACTTAGTTGCCCGAATAGCTCAGTCGGTAGAGCAGAGGATTGAAAATCCTCGTGTCCCTGGTTCGATTCCGGGTTCGGGCACCAACATTTATTAATGAGTTTCACTATTTACTTAGTAACTTGTTAAGCAAATAAGCCGGCATAGCTCAGTTGGTAGAGCAACTGACTTGTAATCAGTAGGTCCCGAGTTCGACTCTTGGTGCCGGCACCATAAAAACAAAAAAGCCACTCAATCGAGTGGCTTTTTTGTGTCTAAATTTCGATTAAATGAACCAATTAGATATCGCTAACTATTCCGCTTTTCACCTATTCACTAGTTATTGCTATGTACCAAATGATTTCATTACACATTAACTTAAAAGTTAGCGAACGATCCTCACTCTAATTGGAGTTTTATACCAATGAGTATAAGAAGTTGATCTTCTCAGAGCTATTTTGGCAAACTAATTCAAGGCGAATAACTGAAAGAATGGTTATTCCCTTGTGAAGTTATTCAACGCAGAAGTAGGCAGCCAAAAGCGCTCCAGAATGGCGAGTTTTAGCGGCTCTGATACTGCGTTAACAAGCTTGAACGTAGAATCACTATGCTCTTCACTCGTTGCAAACCACATGGATGTGGTGAATGTCATTAAAGCAGGAGCACTTAATGACCTTGTCTCTGTGCCGCTAAATTCTCGCTGAGCGACCAAATCTTTATACTAATTGGTATTAACTCAACCCAAAACTGAGATTTGGTTTATGTTTGGCGATTTGCCTGTTCTGGATCTTATGAATCCAAATTCAAACTATTCACGGCGGGTTCTAATTTGCAGATAAACAACTTAAACATACACACCAGAGATATAGCCAAAGCAAAACCTAAAACAAATGTAATTTTGCCTAGAGACCAAATTATCGCAAAATCACTTTAGTCAGCAATGAATAAAAATCAATCAGTAGCAACTGAGTAATGGCCTACTAAAAAATAAATATACTCTCGTTTGGCTGATTGTATTTTACACATCTCACTGATTGGCAATTATTAGCTTTCATAAAAGGCCCTTAACAATGACAGCTACAACAACCATTCTCGTATAGATTTCATTCGCAATGCTCAATCATGCGTCGATTGAGCGGTCAATTTAAGAAAACTTAGCAAAACATTCTAAAAAGCACTTGCACGCTATAAAACATCGCTATATTATACGCGCACTCCAAACGGCACAGGCTTTGAAGTCAGTTAGTTTGCAGTAGCAAATCTAAGATTTTACTTAACGTAATACTTAGTTGCCCGAANNATTAATGAGTTTCACTATTTACTTAGTAACTTGTTAAGCAAATAAGCCGGCATAGCTCAGTTGGTAGAGCAACTGACTTGTAATCAGTAGGTCCCGAGTTCGACTCTTGGTGCCGGCACCATAAAAACAAAAAAGCCACTCAATGAGTGGCTTTTTTGTATCTGCTATTTATAGCTTCAAGTTCAATAACCTTGATAGTATTAAATTCACCATTTAGCACTTCCGTTAATAGCTCGCTCCCCCTCCACTCTAGCCAAAATTCATAAAACCTATGTCGGGGATAAGGCTTTAAGTCATAACCAATCTCTTTTGTAACATAACCAGCAGATGCCCTCATTAATAATTAAGACACTCATAGAGCCAGTCATAAAGCTCTTGTACTCATTACTATGATTCTAAGTGGTCCTATCATATATCAAGCTTAAAATAGCTTGTGTACCTCGTATAGTAAGGTTACTGCTATAGCTAACTGTTGTGTAGCATCACCAGAAATACCTCCGCTTACTTTCAACCAAAGCATAATTGATACGGCACCTAACTAGCACTACGAAATTATGCCAAACTGAAAATAAAAAAGGAGCCTAAAAGGCTCCTTTATAACACAGTAGACTTGATTACCAGCTGCGCATCTTGTGACCTTTTAAGGCGTAGAATAAGATGAATAAATAGCATGGTAATGCAACCCAATAGGCTACCTGAGTATTATCAGCAAAGTGTGCAACCTTACCAAATACTAGCGGTAAAATAGCGCCGCCAGAAATCCCCATAATCAATAGTGCAGAACCTTGAGCGGTATACTTACCCAAACCTTCTAATGCTAGCGGCCAAATTGAAGGCCAAACAAGCGCATGAGCAAGCCCCATGAGTGCCACAAAAGTCACTGTATCTGGAATAACTGGAATACCGCTCCAGCCCCATAAAATATCCGCAATCATAGTACTTTCACGAGAACCTAAAGACGCACCGATAACACATAAGATCCCCGCAATAGCTGAACCTAACAATGCCTTTTCTTGACTAATAAACTTAGGGATACAAGTCACACCAATGATGTAACCAAATACCATAAACACCATGGTATACGAAGTGAGTGAGGCGAAATTATTCACACCTAAGCTTTCACCATAAAGACCGATGGTATCACCGGCAATCACTTCAACACCAACATAAGCAAATAGAGCTAAGGCACCTAATACAACTTGTGGGAAATGAGTAATACTGCCCTTTTCTTGGTGATCATCAGCGCCTTCAAACTCAAGCTCTGGTAACGAAGAAAACTTAACAAGACCAATCAAAAATGTCAGTGCGATAGCCATGTAGATATATGGCATAACAAGTCTAGAAGATAGCTCATTGATCTGTGCTTGGCGCTCAGTTTCAGTTAACGCAGCTAAGTGCTCTGCGGTAAAGTTTTCAAATCCAGATAACACTAGCGCTGTAAACAAAATAGGTACAATAACGCCAGCACCTTTGTTAATTAGCCCCATGATACTAATACGCATTGCAGCGCTTTCTTTAGGGCCAATATGTACAACATAAGGGTTTGATGCAGTCTGTAAAATAGTTAAGCCTGTACCCAGCACAAATAGAGCACCAAGAAACAGCATATAATTGGCACTTTGTGCTGCAGGTATAAACAGTAATGAGCCGACGACCATAATCGCCAAGCCTATTGCCATACCATTTTTATAGCCTGTTTTTTTAAGTATGGATGACATAGGTAACGCCATCACGGTATAAGCAATGTAGAAAGCAAACGTTACGAACAACGCTTGAAACTCATTTAACTCACAGATGATTTTAAGGAATGGGATCAGTGAGCCATTAAGCCAAGTCACGAATCCGAAGATAAAAAAGAGCACACCTATAATAGTCATAGGCAGTAAACTGCTCTTTGGGCTAGCTTGAGCCTGAGTCGTTGCTGTCATATTAAACCTGTTTCTTATAGTAATTGATTTTATGATACCAGATTAATCTGTTATCCCATCCTTCATTGTCGCTACTTTGTTGTTGCAGACTTCTAGCTGCTTATTATTTGGCAAGTGCAGTTCACAAGAGCCTAAATTCAACGAAACTAACAGTTCTATCTGGCCATCATTAACGTTGTTATTGATGTCTTAGCCCGCCTATTGTTTCACTGATGTTAAAACATTGCAGCCAAAAAGACAACGCTGTCATTTTTATTTTATTTGTGTTTTCGGATATATCATATGGATCCTATCTCCAATGAGCATGCGGTCTACGCCGCATTTAGAACCAATAATGACAAAACTATTGACGGCGCATGCTAAGCCGAAACGCTTAGCGAATAAAAAGATAAGATCCGACAGCGGTCTTCAGCCTAGCGTTGCCACATCAAAGGTTAAACTTTAACGAAAATTCCGCGCTTGTACATCCAATAAAGCACTAACCATTGCACCAAGAGTAAAGCAATAACACCGGCTAAAGCCTGTACATTATTAGGCAAGCTCGCTATCACACCACCAAATAAACTTTGTGCAGTGTATTTCCAATTAACGATACTGCTAGCGATATAAATCACAATCGAATTACAGCCTATGACGGTAAAGAAAAACGCCCACCTCTGCACTTTAACTACATCAATGATGGCGTAAAACAAAGCCAGCAACAGAATGCTCCACCCCGCTGTAACCAAAGTAAAACTGCTGGTCCATAGAGTTTTATTAACAGGTATCAGTGGTGAGATAAGCCAGCCCAACACAATTAGCGTGATCCCCGAAGCCGTTAATACCCCCACTTTAAACCACTCACCTTTTATATGAGGCTTAACGATAAAGTGACCGACAAACACACCAAATAATGCATTAACCACAGCCGGTATAGTAGATAATATCCCTTCTGGATCTACCGCTGCATTTTGATAAGTGCCCCCCGGTAGTAACAAAGTATCTACCGCTGCATTTATCGAACCAGTAGCACTGAATGCGCCGCTACCATTAAGGGTAATAAAAGGAAATGTTTGCAATAATGCATAACCAACTAATACGCTAACAGCGGTAATGATTTGCGTACGTAAGCTCGTATGCCACACTAATAACGCACAGAAAAACCAAGCGAAAGCAATACGACCTAATACACTGGCATAGCGCACCTCGCCTATGGCAACCGGTGCACCAGTGCCCCAACCATGGTTATAAATAACACCGAACAATAGTAGTAACAGTAATCGCTTTATAGCATGTTTATATAGAGGTGTTCGTTGCGGTAAAGGCAGTTTATCTAAGCGTTTTGGCGATAAGCCTAATGCGACACCAGATAGAAAAATAAACAGCGGAAAAATCAGGTCGTAAAACGTAAAACCATGCCAAGCACTGTGATGCATTTGTGCATCAAACCATTTAAACCCTGCCCAACCAGTTAATACGAGTAAAGCAGCAAATAACGCTTCACCACCTAAAATCCAAAACATATCAAAACCACGTAAAGCATCAAGAGATTTAAGCCTTAATTTCTTTACTGGTTTAATGGTTTGTTGCCCCGAGGGATTTTCCGCTGAGTTAGCTTTTTCAGCAGTAGTATTAGTTATTGTCGTCATCTAAAGAGCCTTTTATTTTAGTTTTATTGGCTTTATAAAGGGTTTGATTAAAACAAAGCCTCCGTAGTATTCACTACTGAGGCTCCATTTAATAGTTCAAGTTTAAGGGATAAACCCTGTGCAGCTCATCAACTGTCAACAACTAGCGAGTAAACGCTAGCTCTCCTCCAATATAGGTCCGCCCCACTTGGTAGTTATCATCAAGAGCCACCATATCGGCACGTCCACCCACTTGCAGCCTACCCATTTGATGACTTAACCCTAAATATTCAGCAGGGTAAAGAGATGCCATACGAATAGCCTCCTCAGGTGCAAGCCCTAGCATATTAACAGTGTTAGCAACGGCGCCAGCCATATCGAGTACGCAACCAGCAAGCTCGCCCGTCACTGCATTTAGCCTGTCGCCAACTCTTAATACCTGAGTCCCAAACAATTCAAAACTAACTTCTTCATCTAAGCCGACAGGTGGCATCGCATCAGTCACTAACATCACCTTGCCTTTAGGCTTAGCATTAATTGCGACTCGAGCAGATGCAGGGTGCACGTGATGACCGTCAACAATTAAGCCACACCAAGCTTCAGTGCTTTCAAGCGCTGCGCCAACCATACCTGGTTTTCTAGAGTCCAGCGCTGACATGGCGTTATAAAGATGAGTAAAACCGTTTGCGCCAGCATCGAGTGCAGCTTTCACTGTATCGTAATCAGCATTAGAGTGACCTAAACACACCTTAACACCTGATTTTACCAGCGCTTCGATAACTTCTGTCGACACATTCTCAGGTGCAAGAGTAACAACTTTAATACCAAGGTCTTGGCGGCTAAAAATCTCCAGCTCTGCATCTGAAATACGACGAATAAATGGCTGAGGATGCACGCCTTTTTTAGGTACGCTTAAGTGTGGTCCTTCAAAATGTACACCGACTACACCCGCAACTTTTTGTTCTAATGCTGCTGCAACCGCATCAGCAGCCTGATGCATGACATTCAGATCATCTGTAATTAATGTCGGTAGAAATGCCGTGGTGCCATATTTAGCATGGGCTTTACCAATGGCTGCAATCCCTTTGACATTAGGAGATGAGTTAAATAGTACGCCTCCTCCGCCATTAACTTGTACGTCAATAAAGCCAGGAGTGACTAAACTACTTAAACGTGACTCTTTGGCACCTTGCATGGTATCAAATGCCAAGATGTGCCCATCTTCAAACGTGATAGGCAAGCCAGTATGGAGTTCATCTCCATCAAACACGCGATCTGCAATTATCGTTTGCTTCATTTTGTTCTCACTTACTTAAATGTACCGCTATCGTATCGACATATTTGCTTTAGAGTCTTAGGCCAATTAAGCCTTAGCATGTTGTTGCTGAGCGAAAAATGCTGCGCCCCACTCTGGTGGCTGTAAGGTAGGAGACATTTTTGCTACTACATCCTCATCAAGCCAAGGTGCGAGTGGCTCAGCAAGTCCACCTATCATTGAAAATCGCGGGGGATTAACTTCAAATAACTTACGTGCGAGTTCACTGATATACCCCGCGCCTTCACGGACAATATCGAGCGCAACGCTATCTTTCTTTGCAGCACTTTCAAACACGATTCTAGCAAGCTTTGCGTAGGTACTAGATGATTGACCTGCAAGGTTTTCAACGATCCCTAATGCACTATCGACACCAAAATAATCAAATAGTCGCTGGCTCAATACCGTTTTGTCACCAAAGCCATCTAAGTCTAATAGTGCACACTCGCCAGCTTTTAAACCAAGCCAAGCTCCACTGCCTTTATCGCCCAGAGCAAAGCCATGGCCACCGAGAAATAGTTCTGTATCTGCAACTTGTGCATAACCACAAGAGCCTGTGCCTGTAATAATAACGGCGCCTTCTTGGCCTTGATGTGCGCCAATACACGCGGTATGCAGATCAGTCGTCAAGTACATACTGGCAAATGGATGCTGCCAAGTCGCAATATCTTGGTAAAGTCTTGGGACATTAACCCCTGCTAAACCTAACCCAGCAACTAAACGCTTGGCGTCGCTCGGCGCCAATCCTGCGTCAGCTAATGCTAGCTGCGTTGACTCTTCAATTGATTGAAACGTTTGAGCTAGGCCATGAAGTGGGTTAGCACGTCCCGCTACCCCTGTGCCTAAAATACGATAGTCACTAGTGTAAATTGTTGCACGGCACTTACTACCACCACCGTCAATTCCTATGTATAGCGACTCTTCTTTCGTCTGGCTCATGCCCATGACAGACCTCTTTATCGTTCTCATTCTTTTATATACAGAATGGATCTAGACTTTATGTGTAAAAGCCCACCAAGTTAACTTCATGTTACAACAATAATGACAGCGTTGTCATTCGTTTTTTAAACTAGCTTTATAAAACATAAAAAAACGTAGCAACACCTTTGGTACTGCTACATTCAAGCTTAGTTATTACTTACATATTTTGTAGATAACAACTGTTAGCCAATTGTTACTTAACAACTAATGTGCGGCCTTTACGATTACCGTCTGCAGCTATCACTCGAACTTCAACAGGCGCTGTAACAGTTACGCCCTCAGCATACGCTTGCCATTGCCCACCAGCTGACCGATATTCAATATCAAGCCCAGGGAAGATCACATTAGCAAACAGTTTACCGTCTTTTATAACAGCGCCTGGTGTTGGTACTCGGTAAGCAATATTAGCCTTATCAAGCTTTAATAGTTCTTTAGCGCCAAGAGTATTGGCTATACGATACCAGTCGTTGGCCTGCGCGGCACGCATCTCTTCAGTAAAGAAACCACTTTGCTGATTATAAACCGCACCTTGGTATTGATAGGGCACTTCCCAATTAGGCTTATGCCAAGCGCGCTCAGCAAGCATCATCACTCTAGGAAACATCATGTATTCAGCAACATCATCGCTACGCACCGTTTCACTCCAGAGCTGACCTTGAATACCGGCAAACTTCTCTGTTGCTTTTAGCGGGCCGCTGACCACGTTACCAGCTTCATCTTTTATTACTGTATCGTCAGCTTCAAAAGGTAAGTTTTCAATATCGGTCCACTGCTCTGCATTAGCCGGCAAGTTACCTGGCATAAAACTGTGGATTTTTTGCGAGTTAGTGTTTCGACTAGCCCAGTAATAGCCATGCTCTTTCGGGTCGGCCTCATAAGGGAAGTCAAAGTACAAGACTTCAGGCTGACCAAGTACGGCCTCCCAGCCTAGGTTTGCTTGCTGGTGAGCGCGTTTATGGCCGCCATGTGCTACAACATCCCAAATGTTTGACTGCACTTTCTTTGGCATGTTTTCTGGACGAGTATGACTCATGCCATCACTCCACCCAGCAGCTTCAATACCTTTGTTTGCCAATAGCTGGGAGGTTCTTTCGATAAAGTAAGCACCGAGCTCATCCATGCTCTTTACGTCTTTGTCATTATTGGCAATAAAGGCTTTACAGACAGGAGATTCAATCCATGCACCGGCAGTTTCATCGGCGCCAATATGGTAAAGATCTAATGGCACTCCAGCTTGTTTGTGTAGTGCTGCGATTTCATCAATCACCTTATCGATAAAGGTAAAAGTCGACTCCATACATACGTTCAATGTATTGTCGTTATAGTACTGAATCGATGAGTAAACCGTTTTATCATCACTATCAGATAATAGATATTGCTTTGCTTCTTCAGTTTTATCTGCCGCCATTAAGGTGCGGTATCTCGCTTCCATTGATTTAATTGCCGCTCTTGAATGCCCAGGCATATCCATTGATGGAATAACTTGTATTTGTCTGGCGTTAGCATATTGCAGAATTTCAATATAATCTGCTTTGCTATAGTAGCCATTGACCTTAGCATCGCTAAATGGACCACTACCTAACTGAGGTAATAAACAGGTATCTTCGCTTAAGTCATGACAACGCTTACTGCCAATGTCTGTTAATTCAGGTAAGCCATTAATTTCTAAGCGCCAGCCTTCGTCGTCAGCCATATGCAGATGCAATTTATTCAGCTTATATGCTGCCATCTGATCTAACAGGTCTAAAATTAACTGTTTGCTATGAAAGTTACGTGATACGTCCACATGCATGCCGCGAAAATCATAACGTGGCTCATCATCGATAAAAATAGGATTAACCGCTAATGTTTCTGTATTTACTAACGAAGCAATAGACGCAAGACCATAAGAGAAGCCGGCATCATCAGCTGCAAAAATTTGGATCCCCTCTGCTGAAATATCAAGATGATACTGACCAGCTGAGGTGCTAGTCGTTAATGGTAATAACTCGGTTTTCACTCCTTTAGCACTTTGCTTAACACCAATGCGAGCGAGTCTTTGCAATGCCGCGCTGACAGCGGTAGCCCCCACATCATTAAGCTCAACATTTAAACCTGCATCTAGTGATACAGGCAGCTCTCCGGCTTTCAGCTTAACCTTAGCCGGTGTCGGTAAAATGCTATTTTCAGCAAGGACTGCATCAACAGGTGTATTTAGATTATTGTTATAAAGCACCGAGCTTGTAGCCCACTCAAGCTTATCTGTCTCACGGCGTTTATACTGCGTTTCACTATTGGTATACGCATCCACATAAGGACGCACTTCCATACCCGTTTCAGCATCAACCGCTAGTTGCGTGCTACTAATAATGACAGGCTCTAGACCTTCAGCCGCAATATAATAATTTGGCATTCCGTCGATTTCAGATAATTGCCAAAGCTCACCGCGGAACTGAATAGTCGTTTTCTCGCCTTTTTTAAGCCCTTTAAAGCCTGCAGCAGGAGTGATTTTATGCAAGTCACCTTGCACACGAGTTATATCAAACTCGTCACCGACGATGCTCTGTATTGGACGCATTTGCGAATAATAAATCGACCAGTCTTTATTATTGATATCAATTGCAGAAGTTAAATCTATTTCAGCTAAGAAGCAGCGGCCATTGCCCACTTCTTTATCACAGTTCTCATCAGGCACATTTGTCACCACGCGATAGCGGATCTCTAATGTATGACCTATTTTATCGAGAACTGACTGCGTGAGTTGAGTGGTTGCGCTGGCAGCTTGAGAGCTCACAGTTACAGGGGATATTTGTTCATCTGCAGCCTGTTTTGAACAAGCTGTGGTTGCCATTGCAACCGCTACCGCTGCTACTATCAATTTAATCTTCATGACTTTCCTTATTCTATATTCTTATTTATAAGCGGAACGATTTAACAAGATCTCGTAACTTCTCCCCCTGTAGAAATAAACGATCACTCGATTGAGCTAGTCTTTCACTATCTGTAGATGCTGAACCTGATGAAGTAACTAACTGATTAAGAGTCATCGATATGCTTGAAGTCACTTCTGTTTGCTCTTTAGCAGCAGCTGAAACGTCTAGGTTCATATTACTTATGTTTGACACAATTTCAGAAACTTTAGTTAATAAGCACTTGATTTCGGTTGAATGCGTTACTGCATCGTCTGATAAACTTTTGCTAGAATGCATAGCATTTACAGTCTCTTTTACACTGCGCTGCACCATTTGAATCATCTTTTGGATCTCGCCAGTTGCCTGCTGGGTTCGGCTAGCTAACGTTCTCACTTCATCGGCAACAACAGCAAAGCCTCGCCCTTGCTCACCAGCGCGAGCAGCCTCAATGGCCGCATTAAGCGCTAACAGATTAGTTTGCTCAGCAATAGCATTGATCACCACCACAACTTCATCAATTTTCTGGGTTTCTTGTTGTAATTGTTCAACTGATTTTGCTGATAGGGTTAACTCTTGAGCAAGACTTTCACTCAAGGCAAGTCCGGAGTCAAATTCACTATAACTATGTTCAACCTTTCTATCCGCATCCGTCGCGGCATCAGCCGTTGCTCCAGCATATGCAGCAACATCATTAGCGCGACTGTTAAGCTGAGTCATTGCTGTTACTGCTGCTTCAGCATCGATTAATTGTGACTGCACACGTTGATTGTTAACACTGGATAATGTCCCTAACGCTTCTGCATCAATAAGTATTTGCTGAGATGTTTCACTCACTTTGCTAATGCTTAGATGAATTTGACTGACAAATTGATTAAAAGAAGCCGCCAGTCGGCCAACTTCATCTTGGCTTTCAACCGGCAATTTATGACTTAAGTCTCCATCGCCACAGGCAATCTCATCCATAGCGTGAACAATATGCGTTAATGGTGTTGTCACAAGTACTTTTAAGATCACGTAAATTGCACCAATACTAAGTAACAAAATCATTGCAGCCATAAGCAAATACGTAATCAATAAGTCAGTTAACGCTGATTGGATAGGTTGCTGCGAATAAGCAATATTCATTTGTCCAGTTGCTTGCCCATTATGACTAAAGCTCAATTGATGCTTAGTGAGATCTGATTCAGCAATCTTTTCGCTCTGGCCAGCAGAACCTATATCTTGCCCACGATGATCTTGCAGCCCAATAGAATAAATTTGTGGCGATTTAAGCAAAGTCGATAGTACCGCATCTATTTGCTCGAAATCATAATTGAATATAGGTTGGGCCAAGGTGACTTCCAGGTTTGCTAGAGAATTAGTCTGATAATCAACAAACTGCTGTTGTAGGCGACTTTTCTCTAACCAATACGCTCCGCTGAATAAAATACTGACCACTACAAACAGCGCGCAAGCTAAACAGATCTGGACCTTTAATGATAAAGACTTCATTTAATTGACTCCCTCAATATCAAATAAATCCAACCATAATTCAGGTCGATTAACAGGTGTTAGGTGATGTAACCCCGGAGTATCGAGTCTAATAATGACCCGTTGGTCAAACTTAGCCTTGGCGTATAATTCATCAATTTTAAAATACTGATTGTACATAGAGTCGAAGCTACCATCTGCCACCATAGACTCTAATCCTTGCTGTAAGTCTTGAGCTAATTGTGGTTGTTCGGGTGATACAAAATAATAAGCAGGCGAACGATATTGCAATAACACACGCTCATCGATTTTTAATGCGGGATCAGGGTGTTTATCTAACTCTTCCCAAATTTCTTGGGCACCTAAGGCTAGGTAATCAAAACGACCACCTTCTAGCATTGGATATAGATTTTTATACTTATAGCTAGTCACTATAGGAAGGTTAGCGGCCTTAATGATATCGACATCGGGCCAGTAGTGGTTTTGACCTGCGGTAAACTGCGAAAAATCTGATTTTGAATCTACCTGATTAAATTGCTGCTGGGATTGCTGGCGGATAATAAGCAAGCGATTGCCTAGTAAGCCTTTAAATATAGGGATCCTGATCGGTAGGAGTTGCTCTTCAAGTGGCAAAGAGGTCATGCTCCAAAATACATCGACATTACCTGCTAGCGACTCTTCAACTTTACGCTTTTGATTCATATCTGTCGAAAGCTGGCGCAACTGATATTGACTATTGACACGAATTAACGCGGTATTCATTAGCTGTAGTTGCCAACTTTCTGGAATAGTTGTGGTGACCGTTTTCGCAACAACGTATTGGCTTACCACGATAGTAGAAGTAAGCATTAGTGCTAGATAAAAACGTGTTTTAATCACTTTAAGTACTCCATTCAAAACCTGACTAAAGATTGAATCAAATAACTTACTGCATCAGGTAACAACCGCGCCTAATTTAAAATTTTTTCGTCTTTAAAAAAATGGCCGAGTGTAATCAAACACTCGGCCCACAATAGTTTCTGGGGAGAGACTATATAGGAGTAACAAACATATTCGTTTGCTCAAAGGCATAAAGCAGGAGACCTCATCCTCTTCATGCAGACCTTACAAACAACATGTCACACAAGCAGATGACAACGCTGTCATTTGTGAACATACACAAACCAGAACAATATATCTACATTTTTTTGACATTTAAATGTGGTTATTTTTATGCCAAGGGCATTTTTAAGTTAATCAGTCATTCCTTAATAAAAGAGTTGAAACCAAAAATATGACAACGCTGTCAAATATTGATAACATCGCATTAGCTTTTAGCGTGATTAATAGGCAGCGATAAAAAGAATAAACTGGATATCTAATGAATGAGCTGACAAAAAATAGAATCGTTCGCAACTTATGGTCTATCCCTATTTTTTTGGGTTTAGTGGCCCTTTGGTCAAAATTAGTATTGCAATCACCCAACTCATTTGCACTTATTCAAGATTATCTTCACTATATTTTTCTAGGAATAACTGGCGCTATATTTGCCAACTCAACGGGAGCTGGCGGCGGGGTTATTTTCATCCCTGTTTTCAATAGTCTCAACTTAACAAACGAGCAAAGTATCTCTACATCCTTTGCTATACAGTGCTTTGGCATGACAACTGGTGCTGTCGCCTGGTTTAGTTACTACCTACAAAATAAAAAGCACAGTTGGACACAACTGCCGTTATTGTTATTGCTGTTAACACCTTTATCTGTTGCGGGCCTATGGACGATAGAATCATTAATGATCCCGCCGTTAGCTAATCTAGAATATTCATTTAGCTTATTTTCAATTCTGCTCGGTATTACGCTAATTTATAGCCATTCCAAGTTAAATAAGTCATTAACGCCAATACGTCATCAAGTAGAGCTAACTGATTTTATTGCACTTGGTTGCATCAGTTATTTAGGTGGGATGATCACTGCTTGGCTTTCTGTCGGTGTTGGCGAACTAATAGTGATTTACCTGTTGTTAAGAAAAGTAGAGCCTACTTTAGCCGTAGCAACGGGGGTCATTGTCACAGCTATAACAGTGTGGACAACGGCAGGAATACACTTATCAGCTGATAGCGATACCAACTTTAATATTGTCACATTTGCAGGGCCAGGAGCCATCATCGGCGCATTAATAGCTAAGAAACTCGCGCTGTTTCTGCCGATAGATAAACTCAAGCTATTCTTTGCAGCTTGGATAATTGTTTCTGGTACAGCAATGTTAGTTATGTAATAAGAATGGCCAAATGCCTTAATCTGTAACCGACAAATAGTAAACCGATAAGCACTTAATAAATAATAACTAAAGGTTAAAAATCAGTATGACTAATATCGTTCCACTTAACTCAGATTCCCATCAAAATATATGTATCACAGAATCGAAGGACTACCGCCGTTTTGCCAATGAGCAACTTATTCCGGTAGTGTTTCATGAGTTTCACCACCTAGCCTCCGAATTCCCTCTAGTTTTTGTAAAGAATACAGAAACCGGACAATTTATTCCCGTGGCTATGATGGGGGTTAAACAAGGCTTAAACCTCTACAGCCAAGATACAAATTGGCCAGCGAGTGTCAATCCACGCGGCTTTAATAATGCCCCATTGTCGCTAGTCAAAACCAGCCAAGATAATGATAACGTGCTTGTTTGTATTGATACTTCGAGCCCGTTAGTCACAACGACAACTGAAGGCTCACACCCTTTATTCGATAGTCAAAAAGAACAAACAGATTATCTTAAAAAACGAACTCAAGCTTTACTTGAAATGGCTGAGTTTAACGAGCAAACCAATAATGTTTGTCAGTTATTAGCATCTAAAAACCTATTTACTAGTAAACAGCTAACGGTCAAGCTTACCCAGAGTGAGCAACCAATCAAAATCGATGGCGTTTATGTTATCGACGAGCAGGCTCTAAACCAGTTAAGCGATGAAGAGTTTCTGTCATTAAAAGCTAACGGATTGCTGCCTTTAATCTACGCCCATCTAGTATCACTGCAGCAAATATCACGCCTAATAGAGCTGCAAAATCAATATGATTTAAGCCACTAA
The DNA here is from genome assembly GCF_041471165.1 of Shewanella sp. 10N.261.52.F9. Lineage (NCBI taxonomy): Bacteria > Pseudomonadati > Pseudomonadota > Gammaproteobacteria > Alteromonadales > Shewanellaceae > Shewanella > Shewanella sp. 10N.261.52.F9. Next base: position 182,314 of record NZ_JBFRNX010000012.1, on the reverse strand, counting down.
TTATGTATCTAAGTCTGCCGAAGATAAGTGTGAGTTAACATCAACGGCAGCTTACTTTTCTCTACTAAAGGCAGATTTAACTATGATCACCACTCCTCCTAAAGAAATCATCATTGTTGGTGGTGGCACTGCTGGCTGGATGAGCGCAAGTTTACTTCAGCATGCATGGGGTCATTTAGGCTGCAAAATTACTGTACTGGATTCAGTGGAGATCCCTAAAATTGGCGTAGGTGAAGGCTCAACTCCGGCATTAAAACGTTTTTTTGAAACTCTTGCTATTGATGAGTCAGAATGGATGCCAAAGTGCAATGCCACATATAAATGCGGTATTAGCTTTCCAAATTGGGCATCAAACTCATCAAAAAATAGTTATTTCCACCCTTTTTACTCCAACATTGATCTTAAAACAGGTAAAGCATTTATCCATAATACAGATTTAAGACGCCAAGGCTTCTTAGTTGATGAACATCCAGATAATTATTGGCTACAGAGTTTTCTTGCTAAGGAGAATCGCTCTCCGAAAACGAATATTCAACTAAATGGTGTTATGGAATACGGCTATCATTTTGACTCAGCTTTATTAGGAGAATACCTGAAAAACAGAGCTAAAAATTTGGGTGTGGGGCATCTATCCGATACTGTGACCCAAGTAAATATGAGTAGCTGTAACCAGATAAAACAGCTATTAACAGCATCAGGACGGAAGCTTGAATCTGAGTTATTTATCGACTGCACAGGTTTTAGTGCATTATTGATAGGAAAAACGTTAAACACAGCTTATAAAAGCTATGCTGACGGCTTACTAAACGACTCGGCTATCGCAATTCCATCATCTATTGATTGTTCTAAACCAATCCCACCATTTACAGAGTCTGCCGCGTTGACAGCTGGCTGGGCTTGGAAGATCCCCCTAAGCAGTCGCTACGGGAATGGTTATGTTTATTCATCTAAACATATTAGTCCTGAAGATGCCGAAGCAGAACTTAGAGCTCATGTCGGTGTAAGTTGTGAGGGAATGCCTGCAAAACATTTATCAATGCGTTTAGGCCGAGTAGAAAAGCATTGGAACGAAAATGTGTTAGCTGTGGGTCTTTCTCAAGGCTTTATTGAACCACTTGAAGCAACAGCGCTAATGTCAGTGCAATTTACTTTAGAGGAATTTATTAACAGCTACTCTCGCAACTACCAGAGTCAGCAAAACCTCTTCAACAATAAAGTGAATAGCATACTCGATGCCATTAAAGATTATATTCAAGCACACTACTTTTTAAATACTCGTACCGATAGCCAGTATTGGTCTGATGCCCGCAATATCGACAATTGCTCAAGTAAGCTTAAGCAAATTATCGACGTATGGGATCACCCTACTGGAGATCTTGAGCAAGTACTAACCAATACCAATAGCCTTGCAGCATACCTGACTCCAAGTTGGTACTGCTTACTCGCCGGAAAAGGACGCTTTAATCAAGTAGCGATGAAACCTTTAGCAAATGAAAAGGCCGTTAGTATCGAGAGCATTAAGCATTACTTCAATACTGTCACTCAACACTTTCCGCTCCATAAACAACAGTTACAAGCCCTTTATGGGCAGAAATGGGAAAAGCCTAGCTGAACGATTAAATCGTTTGGAGCCCATATTGTTTTATTTTCTCTAATAACTCTCTTTGCGGTGGTAGATTAGCCACCAACTGAGCCGAGATATTATCAAGTCTATGCTGATAATCATTGGGCATTTGCATCTCAGTGTTTGATACAAATTCAGCTTTAGTTGGAAAATGCATTCCATAAAGCACATAGAGGTAGTTTTCTAAATCAAAAACTTCAAACTTACTAAAGAAGTCCTCTTTATTAGGTACAAAGTTTTGCCAAAGTGCTAAGCGCTGCAAAAGTTCATCTGACATTGTGCCAGTATCACGATTGTCTATCCAAAACTTTGAGTCAGAGCGGTCCGATAGACAGTAATGCATTTTAATAAAATCAACGACCCGCTCCCATGCGTAACTCATTACATGATTGTAGCGTTGACTCATACTCGGTAGATCCTCTACTGACTTAGGAAACCGGCTCGCTAAATAACTTGCAGCAAAATCTGTCAACAAAATCGATGTTGCCTCTAAAGGCTCCAAAAAACCTTGGGCGAGTCCCAACGCAACGCAGTTTTTCTCCCACGAACGCTCTCGGTAACCGACCGTCATCGGAATAGTTCTGAACTGATGTTCAGCTAACTTACCATTTAAATATGTATCTAATTTACTAACAGCAGTTTCATCATCCATGTATTTAGAGCTATAGACAAAGCCAATGCCTCGGCGATTGCTTAGAGCTATATCCCAGATCCAGCCTGCCTGATGTGCGGTTGAAATCGTAAAAGGAGGGATAACGTCATTAGGTGAAGTAGGTACTTGCACTACAACCGCTTTATCGACAAATAATTGATCCGCCTTATCAATAAAAGGCACCTTAAGTGCTTTATCTATCATTAAGGAAGCAAAACCACTGCAATCAATATAAAAGTCAAAATCTAATCTGCCTTTGGTATCTGTGATAAGCGACTCAATCTCACCACTTTCTGCCAATATCACCTCTTCCACATTTGCGGTTATATGCTCAACTCTAAAACGTTCTTTTGCGTTTTCAGCTAATAGCTCAGCAAACTTTGCAGCATTAAGGTGATAGGCATAGCCCAAAGCACCTGCATACTCAGGATCACTGATACTTTTGGGCGCTTTATAAGCCTCACAGACAGCATGTTGAGGTGACACAGTTCCAGCATAGGCAACGTGTTTTTTAGCTAACCACTTTTGTGTCAGCGCCTCTCCCATTGCAGATGGCATATCAAAAAGGTGGTGATAGAAGTTATTCTCGCCATGAGCGCTTTTATCTAACCAATTCACAAATTTTATCGACTGTTTAAAGGTTGCATCGCAACGCTTAATAAACTCTGTTTCGCTGATCCCAAAACGTTTTAATGACTTACGGATTGCAGGAACTGTACCCTCCCCCACTCCTATAGTTGGAATATCTGCAGACTCAATTAAAGTGACAGATAACGATTTATGTGCCATTGCTGTTAGGCCTAAATGATTTGCAGCTAACCAGCCCGCTGTGCCTCCGCCAACAATAGCTACCCTTTGAATATCCATAGCCGCCCTCTTATATTTATGCTGAAAAAGAGTCTTAATCTAATAAGTTATCTCCGAAGAGACCGAGTTTGAAAAAAATATGATGTTAAATGTTTAATAAAAAGCCCAGCAAATGCTGGGCTTTAGTTACAACTATATTATTTATATTAGAAGCGGAATGCTACGCCAACTTTGTAACGTGCTTCACCTTCAAAGCTCCATACAGGGTAGTCAGCTTTGAACTCTGGGATAACTTCAGCATCAAGCGGGGCAACACCAGTTTGCACACTATCTTCCTCTGTTAGGTTAACAGCTTCGAAAGTTAGGTCCATCCACTCTGTAACACTGTATGTAGCGCTAAGATCAAGTGTTCCATAATCTTCGTGCTGGCGGTTACCGTAGAAGCCTGGTAGTTCACGCATCATGTACTCACTGCGCCAGTTATAAGCTAGACGCGCAGAGAATGATTCCATTTCGTAGTAACCCACTAAGTTAACTGTGTGCTTTGAAGAATCAGAGAACACGCCAACTTGGTCTGGGTAGTTTTCAGCTGGTGAGCCAGCATCTGCGTACGTATAGTTAGCAGAGTAACCTAAACCATTTTCAAATGAATCTTGAAGCTGTAATTCCACACCTTCAATACGACCGCCAGTAGCGTTATACTTTTCACTTACAGTCCAGCAATCGTATACGCCTACACCACATGCACTGCCGCCTTGAGCGATAAGGTCATTATCATCAATACCAATCTGTTGGTTAAGCTTTTGACGAGTAGAGATGAAAGAGTTTACGTCTTTAATAAAGTAAGTTACTGCTGCAAGACCTTCACCACCAAAGTACCATTCTAAGCTCACATCAGCTTGAGTAGCTTTGAATGGAGCAAGTGATACAGAGCCGCGGTTTAGCTTTTCGTTACCTGGAGTACCGTCATTCAAACCTGGAAGTGTTGAAGTCGCGAATAACTCTGAGTAGTTAGGACGAGAAATAACCTGCGCCGCAGAAGTACGTAGAATAAGGTCTGAAGTTAAGTCAAATGCAACGTTCACACTAGGAAGTACATCGCTATAGCTTGACTTAGCTGTGCTTAAGTTGTCAGCGAACTGACCTGTATCACTCAGCTCATAGTAATCAGACTCAACGTCGGTTGAGATATAACGCAGACCAAAGTTACCGCGAATACCTTCAGACTCAAAGCTAGCCATTGCATATAGTGCAAGGTTCTTTTCATTCAATGTACCGTAACCAGACTTATCGCGCTCGAAACCTGTAATAGCGGCATTTGCGTCTGCAATCATTGCATCAAAATCTGGCTTAGGTAAGGTAAAGCCAGCACCTGATGACATAGTTCCATTGTAGTAATGTGAAGCATCACGTACTGCAATATCACCTACAGTTGCAATATCAGTTTGCTGAGTTACATCGTGGTCAGCATAACGAATACCGGTTTTAAATGAGCTAATTGCACCTAAATCGACCGGAATAGTAAAGTCTAGTTGAGCATATGTTTCTTCATCAGTATTAGGCTGTTTCTTTAGTGCCCAAGCTGCAGTAGAAAGCTGGCCGTTAAAATCTTCAGCACCAAAGTTTTGCTTAGCTATATCGATATCAATAATCTTACCAGTCGCATCATAGTGACCAGCAAAATCACCAGGTTGACCGATTGAGTTACCATAGTTAGAAGTTAAGCTAGTACCACCATCAGATTTAGTGTTACCAACACGGCCTTCTACTGTAAAGTTTTCAGCTTCGAAGTTGAAATCAAAATCGATAGTATCCGAAGTCATTTCTGCTTCACGAGCCCATGTTTGAGCCCAAGCAAATCCGCCTTCGCCAGTATGAGTAATGTCAGTACAAACACCAGCTGCATTTGTCTGATTACAAGTATTAACACCCTGCTGTGTAGGGAATAAGAAAATAGAAGTGTTAGCGTTGTTTGCTTTAAGATCTAGTGCTGTATACGTTAAACCAAACTCTAGCGCGTCAGTTGGACGGTACTGAGCAGCAACGTTAAATGCTGTACGTTCACGGTCTTGTTGGAAAGTAGATGGAACAATTTCTCCCCAACCGAGTAAGGTTTCAATACCATTACGCTGATATTCAGTTTGTGAACCTGCACCAGAAACTAAAATACCGAAGTTTTCATCTTCGTTTTTCCAGCTATAAAGGCCAGATAGCTCAGGATCTATCTCTTCAGAAATTGTACCGTAATCGCCTTTAGCGCTAACGAAAGCTGTATTAGCATCAAGATCTAGCGGCTTACGTGTTTTAACGATAACCGTACCGCCAATACCACCTTCAGTGATATCAGCTTGTGATGACTTATAAACTTCGATGCCACTTACTAACTGAGGCGGAAGTAACGAGTAGTTAAAACTACGGTCAATGGCTTGCTGATCAAACCAACCTGTAGATGCAACAGCATGTCCATTAAGTAAAGTACGAGTCAGCTGGCTTGAAGCACCACGAATCGAAACCTGCTGGCCTTGACCAAACTGGCGGTTTACAGCAACACCTGGAATACGACCTAGTGACTCACCCACGTCGCCATCAGGAAACTTACCAATATCTTCAGCTGTTACAGCATCAACAACTGAGTCAGAGAATCTCTTTGCATTAACTGAAGCTTTCATTGACGCTCGCATACCGCGAACTTCAATTTTTTCAATGTTTTCATCTGCTGTTACTTTCGTATCAGCGTCTGCCGCCATGGCTGAAACAGAAACTGCTCCACTCATTAGTAGCGCGATATTTGTTGCTAGAACACTTTTCTTAAAGGTAGATGGTCGCATCTCGTTTTCCCTTCCATAACTTATTATCTTTTTTTATATCCATAACCATTCCAGAATCGGAATGACAACGCTGTCATGTCTAGTGCAAACATTACACAATTATTAACAGCTGCGCCACAACAAAATAACCAACAGGTTAATTTTGCCCACCAAGAATAACAGGCGTGTATTTTTTCAATATTAATTATCATTAAAATACAGTGAGTTAAATATAGAGGTGAATTGTAACGAACAAGTAGACTTTTTTTCTACTTGGTGTTGAAACTTAAAAAGTTAACCACTTCTCATTGCTAAATGACGTAAAACTTCGCACTATACCGTTAATTCTTCGGGCAGAACGCCTTCGAAAAACGCCATTTGTTAACTTTGTGTTACCCCGCTTGTCGTAAAAAGTGAGTGAGTAACTAACGAGAATACGCTTAATGAAAGTCACCATAAATGATGTCGCTAAATACGCTGGCGTATCGATAAAAACAGTGTCACGGGTTACCAACAACGAACCTTCTGTAAAGCAGGTCACCATTGATAAAGTCAATAATGCGATAAAAGAACTTAATTATCAGCCGAACTTGGCTGCAAGAAACCTCGCTGGAACAAAGTCTTATGTAATCGGTTTTATTTATGACAACCCTAACGCTTATTACATCATTGATATGCAAAATGGCATTCTTTCAGCCTGTAAAGATTTAGGCTATGAGCTACTTATTCACCCTTGTAATTCAAGGGCTGATAATATCTGCGAAGAATTAACGACTTTGGTTAAGCACAACCGTTTATCAGGCCTCGTACTCACACCGCCTCTTTCTGAAGACCCGGTGATTTTGGCTGCTCTCGATAAAATAGACGCCAGCTATGTACGTATCGTCGCCGGTGAAAAACTTGAGTCTGCTAGTGGACTAGCAGTTTTAGTCGATGATAGATCTGGTGCTATATCTATTACCCAGCACCTGATTGATCTTGGTCATAAAAATATTGCGTTCTTAAGTGGTGATCATGAGCACGCATCAACAAAAGAGCGTTTAGCAGGATATAAACAGGCATTAGCCAGCAATCAAATTAGCGTGAATAACAACTTTATTATTGACGGTAAATACTCTTTTGAGTCAGGAGTTCAAGGGGCTAAGTCACTATTACAACAAAGCATAAAACCCAGTGCTATTGTTGCTTGTAACGATGAAATTGCAGCTGGAGCATTATTTGCGGCAAGATTAGAAGGTGTGGATATTCCAGCTGAAATATCAATTGTTGGTTTTGAGGATAGTCCATTCTCACGCCAAACATGGCCGAAACTAACTACTGTCCACCAGCCTAATGAAGAGATAGCCCACATTGCAACCGAGCTATTAATCGCTAAACGTAGAGAAGAAACATCACAACTTTCAAAGGTTTTTGTACCTGAACCGGTGATCAGGGACTCAACCGCACAACCAAAAGAGTAAAACATACTTAAACACTCTAAATTACCTTTCAGTTCTGCTTTTTCGCATTACCTATCCAATACGTAGATAATGCGAAAAAGTGGGCAACTAATTAAACCGCCTCTTCGTTTTCTTCACCGGTACGGATACGAATTACACGCTCAATATCAGTCACGAAAATTTTACCGTCGCCAATTTTACCTGTACGGGCAGTATCAACGATAACTTCTAAAGCTTGCTCAAGTAGCTCATCCTGGATCACTAGTTCAATTTTCACTTTAGGTAGAAAGTCGACCATATATTCCGCGCCACGATACAGCTCTGTATGCCCTTTTTGACGACCGAAGCCTTTCACCTCAGAAACAGTCATGCCAGTAATACCGATATCAGCAAGTGATTCGCGCACATCATCTAACTTAAATGGTTTAATAATGGCTTCGACTTTTTTCATTGTAAAACTCCCTAAGAACTTGCTGAAAGACGCAATTTGATTGCGCAGTAGCTTACCATGCAGTAACAAAACTCTGAAGTACAAAGTGATTTATGCAGCACCAAGAAACTAAATGCTCTCTTCATAAAATAGAACAATTACAAAAAAATTATAAACTCGAAGCTATACTTAGCCAGTATTGAGATATTCCCAGTATTTACAGGATGTAAATACTTCAGTAATTCAAGGAAGAAATGGATATGAAGACCAAGCTATTTGGCTTTACTGTTATAGAGCTAATGGTCACTATGGCCGTTGCCACAATTTTAATATCTTCCTCCATACCTTCATTAAAAGCTTTTTATTCTCACGCACGATCAGACTCAAACATTCGAAAAATACAACAATCTGTTCAATTAGCGAGAAACCATGCTGTCGCATACGGATTAAGGGTCACTGTTTGCCCACTAGAAGCGAAAAAGTGCACCGATAACTGGCAAAAAAATATTACAGTTTTCACTGACTCCGGAGACTCTAATATTCTAGACGGAAATGACCAAGTCATTTATAGCATAGGACCTTTCAGTGATAGAGACACTATCAGCTACAATCGTGCAGCTATTCGATTTCAACCAGAGGGGCTTGCTTCTGGTACAAATGGCACTTTACGTTACTGCCCTGATTTACTTGATAGCGAGTATTCGCGAGCTGTTATCGTTAATCAATCAGGCCGAGTAAGATTCTCTAACAAGAGCGTTGACTGTCAATAACGCTTATTTACTCACAAGCGAATTTTCTTGCAAATATAGCAGCCAAGTATTCTTCGCTTAGAGTTTAATCAATACCCTGATTTTGCTAGTATTGACTGCTAAGAACATAAATTTAAAAAGTCAGAGAATGACAGTCAAACAGGGAATAGTCAGATGCAGATTAAACAACTAGGGGTAACGCTCGTTGAGTTGATGGTGACTATTGCCGTTGCAGCTATATTACTGACGATTGGTGTACCTTCACTCACCTCTATGTACGAAGGCTACCGCGCAGAAAGTAATATTCGTACCATACAGCAAGCCATTCAATTTGGCCGCAGTCATGCGCTTAGTTATGGGACACGTATAACTGTGTGCCCACTCAATAATAATACTTGCAACAGTAATTGGATTAACGGCTTTAGCGTATTTGTTGATAATGGAACTCAACATACTATAGATGGTACAGATCAAGTGCTGCTCAATATAGGCGGTTTTAATACGAGTGACTTTATCGACTACGATCAAAATAGTATTACTATCGGCAACGATGGCTTTGTTAGTGGTAGCTTTAGTTCTGGGATCTTAAGCTATTGCCCTGGCAGTAAAACAAGTTCTGATTCAAAAGGCTTACAGTTGAGCGTATCAGGAAAGGTTAAGTTTGCTACAGGTACAATTAATTGTAACTAACAGGCTCTTAAAATAATCTCAAAATACTCGTTTCTGAATGCTAGTAGGCATAACAAGAAGCTATATTCTTACGTTATAAAATAATTTATCAATGGATGTGTAGTCATTAATCACTACACATTCATGATTCAATTAACGAGCTAAGTTTGCATCCAGCTTATTTGCCACTGCCGACTTAAAAGAAGAACTGCTTTCTACACACTCAAATACCTCTTTAATTAATGGTCTAGCTCCAGGGCCAGACTTAGGTATTTTCTTTAATGGCAGTCGCTTCATGTTATAATGCATTTTATCTGCAGGCCAACGATAGAGTGTTATTTGTTCACTAAAGCTGGTCGCAACATAACACTTATACTCCTTGAGCTCTGTATCAGCAGCCTCACTAGTCGATGATAATAGTACCAAGCCCCCTATTAAAAAACGGATCATTCCCAACACTCCTGAGGGGTCCGAACCCCTGTATCTGTGATTTGAATAGAGGTACAGCTTGTATCACGCGATGCCTGAGCTCCCAGCGCCGTAGCGATAGCAACAAAACTACCTGTACCGGTTGAATCAACACTATAGAAACCGTTTTCAACAACATACGGATCACTAGCTAAGCCTAGCTGCGTCATATCGGTTGCGTAAACTCGATTATCTAAATAATACTGCTCCTGCAAGTTAGCAACTTCCAATAATGCAGCAAGGCCATCGGCACGAGCGCCTTTAGCGACATATTGCACATATGATGGGTATGCTACGCTGGCCAAAATACCAATAATCGCAACGGCAATCATCAGTTCAATCAAGCTAAACCCTTTATTATTCTTCATAGTCTACTCATTAATATGATAATAAATACGATTGACACTTGGCCCACCGCCGACACATTTTTCGTCGCCTGGCTCACAGGTATCTGCAGTATTGTCAGGATCCGGAACTTTCAACATGTCAGATCCCGCTTTGCCGATCCCAATGAGGTACATATAAGAATCATCAGAGCCGTTAGGCGGAATAACTAACTGTGGCGTATCAGGTACTCGCTCACCAATCTCTAAATATTCTTGTTGGTAAGAACGAGTGCCTTTGTGTAAGTCGAAGCCATATAGGCGTCCCATACCCGATATTAAACATTGATTGGCTGATGAGTTATCTCCTGGTACATAAGAAGTGAAAAATACCCGACCTTCAATTATCGATGATGCCGATAAACTTTTTTCACCAGCTGCGCCAAAGTTATAATACCAACCTAGCTTACCACCAAAGCTAATATTTTCGCTCTTCGAATCGGGCGCAGCAGTTGTTACATCATACAAGTCGCTTATCAGCAAGGGAGCTGGTTTGGGGTTACCGATCCCCCCAAATGAACGGCTAATCACATTACGATCTTGTAATACATAAAACATATCTGCCCGACCCAAGTCACTTGGGTGTGGGCGATGACCGGTACCTAAGGTTACCGCATCATATGGCACGTTTTGGTAGGTCGTTGTAGTACTCGTATTTCCCCCCACGGTAACGCTAACCTCAGCAATATTTGTAAATACCGTTTGCGCAATCACAGGTTCGGCAAAGAAGCGCCTATCACTTGCTAACGTATTACCACCAAGATCAGCAAACTTATATGCGGTCCAAGGGTTAGTAGAGTCAGAAGGTGAGCCTGATGGTAAATCCATTCGCCATACATTTCCGCCAGTATCAGATGCGTAGATCCTATCAGTTAGCCCATCACCATCAGAATCAAGTACAGCAACGGCATTAGGCACACTGTCAACAATACCTGGTAGTTGGGTAGAGTTCCCCCCACTGCTAGGCCCAAATGCATGCACTAAGGTTCCGGTTTCAGCATCAACAACAAAAACACCTCTGCCTTGAGCATCGTTTAATCCTACGGCTGCAGAATCTTTTGTTGACGGAGAATAACCTGCACCAAAAATAATAACAGGTTTAGCACTTGCTAAATCAGTGTTTCCCACTGGCCAACCTGGAACCTTGGTCACAACAGGTTCAGCCCAAGTTTGCCCCAGCTCAGACATACCTGTTGAGTCAGGATCAATTTTCCACATAAAACTTGGTGAGTCAGGATCGGTAATATCAAGTGCATAATATGACTTACCTCCACGACGCATTCCGACAAATAGCCAAGCTTTGGTTATGCCACCCGATGCATTCTCTTCGGTATAAGCCACTGGCGAAGAATCTAAGCCGTACACAGAGTGAACACCTGTAGGAACGTTAGCTCTTAGCTCTGCAACATTAGACAGCAATTCATAGGGCATAAATGCCCACGACTCTTCTACATCATCTCCCTTGTCTTTTAGCATATGTAAAAAGCCGTGGTTAGTACCGACTAACACACGAATGTCTGGCGAACCTTGGCTACCAAAGTTAATTGCTAGAGGCTTGGAATGCAGCGGATCGCCAAATATATCGTCGCGTTTATCTGTGGTGCTTGAGTCATTGTCATCATTATCCGAGTCTTCACCAGTTGCCCAACTAAACATACTGGCTAACTGCGTTTTATCGACTCCCATAAAATCTGCAAGCAATGCCTCACTGCCAGCAGCACTCTGTGCATTAGCTTTAGTAAAGCTCTTTAATGCGCCTCCAGAGCCAAAGTTACCATACAGCACTCTTGAATCTGTTCCTCTAATAGCAAGCGACGCACCACCTGTCCGCACATCATTGCCATCCCCCCCCCCTGAAGTGGCCGCACAAACAGCATTAGGAGTCCAATAGGAGCAAGCAGACGATTTAAGATTTCCATCATCATCAATAGCTAAAACACCATTCTTATCGACAATATCGCCACTTCCAGTCACCTTAAACTTTTTAATATTCCCCATCCAACGTGCGCCTTTGTTGGGCAAAAACATTGCATAATAGGCTGAATCAAAAGTCTGCGTTCTATCAAAGTTATTGCTCGCAATTGAAGGAGAGGTAAAGCTAGCGTTAGTTTCTAATATTTGAGAAAAAACTTGTGAAAGTGCAGTTTGCAGCGCAGAAGCATTACTCGCGGCAAAATACTTACCACCACCCAATTCAGCCGCTTTCTTTAAAATAGGCTCTGCACTCGCGGCGCCATCACTAAACCCAATAGTAAAGGTCGTTACAAACTGATCTCCATCAACAGAAGTATTGACATCCTTATTATTCATAATACTTGCTAATGCAGGCAAAGAACTGCCATTGACTTTATTATCTTTGTCATAGCCAGCCAATTTACTGACTGCCGTATCGGCCGCACTATCACGACTAGGAGCACCATCGGTGATATAAACTACATATGCTCTGTCGGTACATTGGCTACCCACGAATGGCGAAATATACTTACCATTTTTCTCTATGCTTTGATCTCGTGCAGGTGAAGCACTGCCCGCTTCTAGAGCAAAGTGGGGAGCCGCACCCCCAAAGTATCGGTACGCTTCATACAAGGTTTCACACAATGGCGTCCATGTTTCAGCATTTAAATTACCAATTGTTTTAATTAGTGATTTTTTTTCTATCGTGTTAAGACGTTTAACGCCTGATATTATCCGCCCACCATCATCACTACTACCATTGTTATAGTTAAACACCGCTAGACCAAAATCCACACTCGGGGTAGTGACGACAGTGTCTTCCATAACTCTTTGAGCAATTTCCAGCCTAGAAATATCCTGTTTAGACTTGTTGCTGTGATACCAAGTTACGTACTTTTCAGTATAAAATGTGACTGACTTACCTATACCAAAATTAGTTAACAAAGCCTTATTTAAAGCAGCCTCTTTATCTACCGTGCTAGAGCTTGAAGAAGCGAGAGTATAGGGTTCTGGCGAGGCTGAAGATCCGAGACTATCAACCGGAAGCCCCTCTGGAATATCTTTAGCATTTTTATAATTAATACTGCTTGAATCTTCAAAATCTTCAAAACAGTCAGTATGTGTTACTGTAGTAGCGAGCGAGTCGGGGAACTCTGACCAAGTACCATTCTCACCGACAAAACTATATTCACGTATAAAACCAGTAAAAAAGCCATAATCCTTAAGATAGGTTTTTGAACGCTTACAACCATTAAACTTGTTTTTTATATAATTAGGGCTTGATAAATCAGGAACTCCGGCGCCTTTGCTATAAAACAATTTTGTTGAGCCACCAAGGTTTTCATCGCCTCTAGGGTAAAAAGTATCAGTGTACTCGTCGGTTCCCATACTGCCTGAATTATCAAAAATAATCAGAACCTGAGGCCGTGAGCCTGATCGAGCTGTTGATTCAAAAACATATAGCTCCGTATCATCAGCGAAACTGACGCTAGATAACATAGCGATACATGCTGCTGTAGCACACAGTAATTTTTTGATCCGCAGCATCATTATTTCCCCGTTGTAAATTCTTGTTCTATCCCGGTAACAACTGTCAGCTGACCAAGATCATTTCGACCAAAAACTGCAGTACTTGATACACTAATACGATTACAGCCTATCGAAGCACCATGGGCTTTTTCTCTACGCTTACAGCCACTGGCTATAGGCTCTAAGGTGTTAGTAACCCCTAACTGTGTATCGTTTGTCACCATAGTACTAGCCAGGTTTATCAGTGTAGCGCCACCATTAACAGAGATAACTCTATCTTGAGCACCTTGGGCTGCCGTCATAGCTTCTACACGCTCTGCCCCTGCTCCAGCCATCTTCATTGATTGATTAGAATTAACCGCCAGTGCAACGCCAATAACGGTCATAATAAGCAAAACGATTAATGACAGAAATAGCACCATTCCATGTTCTTTATGCATATATCGTCCTCAACTAGCCCCTATGATTGGATTTTCAAGCACTAATGTAGTTGATACCACTTTACGCCTGAAATGATCACCTGGCGCTGTTATCGTTTTGTCACCTAACTCATAAGTGTTATTATTGGTATAGCTATTATCGGCTTCTACTGAACGGATAAGCATAAATATTCTCAGCGATACAATACGTTGAGCTAAACTGTTATCCCACATCAAATCCGTTACATTTTGTACAGGCATATAACTATCAGCGCTATTGTCACCATTACTATCAAAACCATAAAGCACGCGCATATTCTCAACGCCCTCGACAAGCTGCTCGTAACTGCCAGAAGTTTTCATTCCACCATTACGTAACACTCTGCGCCTAAGAACAGGCGTTCCTGAATCATCTTCAATGTAGTAAACGTGATGTAAATATTCCCAATACCGGGCATTGGTAATGACAGGGGCAGTCTGATCACCGCTAAACAAGACTCCGCGCTGAGAATTAGCCGCAATATAATAACGATTAGCATCATTTGGGACGGCAACCTCAGGCCCTGCTAAGCGTTTAATCTGTAAGACATCGGTAGCAGACTTAACCCCCGTTAGGCAAGTGAGCGATGTGCTAGAAACACCACTTTCATAACCCCAAAGCCTACGAAAGTGGGCCGGAACGGCAGAGGGGAAAGAAGCATTATTAACACCAGAGCCAATACAGTCACTCGCAGTTGCGATTGCTGTAGCATTAATATCGATATTTGTACCAACTTCAAAATCAGTGCCAGTTAGATCGCCCATAAAACCTAATTGGCTGACATCACGTTCTATCAACCACAGCGCAATTCGACCATTTTCTTGTAGCTGATTAAATTGACTTGTCGTCGTGACATTTGTTGCGGACATTACAAACATAGAAAAAATACCTGCAGTCAAAAATAGCCCTACAACCATAGCTACCATTAACTCAACTAAGGACAAGCCTGTTTGGGTAAGTTGTAATTGTTTCATTACACGACCTTAGATAATGACAGTATTAACACTGTATGCACGACGCCTATCACTAGCCGTGCCGCAACCACTGACAAAAGTATCAGTATTGCTTGCTGCAGCATCAGACATTTTACGGATCCCACGCCATGTAATAACCACTGTAACTTCGCCGCTAGCTTGAGCTCGAATACAGGCTGTAGGGGCATCAATCCCTCCCACATTCTGGGAGTGACTATTGACTTCAGCACTACCAGCCATATGCTGTTCCCACTGAAAAAGATCCCACTGACGCGTTTGATTAACAGTGCAAACAACATTAACTCCTGCTGCAACATCACAAGAAGTTCCCGGTTGCAATAAAGACCCGCTGTAAGTACCACTATATGCTGTCAACTGAGTTCGATTAAGCTTCATTCGATTAATAATATCTTGGGCGAAATAAGAAGCTTGAGTCTGCTGAAAAGACTCAAAACTGCCGCGTTTGGATACAAGGTGAAGATTAAATACTCCAACTAATCCAACCACTAAGATCACTAGTGCGACTAATACTTCTATTAAGGAAAACCCGTTTTCCCTAGTTCCCATACTGTCAACCTCTCCACTTTAGTCACTTTATTGACGCGATAGATAGTCTTTTATCTTTTTAAATCTGGTACTTATCTAGCAACGCCTAGCATACATGTTAATGCGTTAGCAGTCTAATGATAGAAAAATGTAATGCAGATGTTTGGTGGTTTCTGGTGAAAGCAACTGAATTTTAAGCAAAAAAAAAGAGGCAAAAGCCTCTTTTTTTATCGTAAATTATTTGTAGTTTTATCGAAGTTCAGCGGGTACTGCAAAAACAGTATCCTCAAGTTGTCCTTCAACTTCAGTCACGACACTTGGTGCCATCTTAGCTATCGCATCAACGACTTGTTTAACCAGTACCTCAGGAGCTGAAGCCCCAGCAGTAACCGCAACACGCTGAACACCATCAAACCAAGCTGAATCCACATCATCGGCATTATCAACCAAGAAAGACTTTGTGCCTTTCTTCTGCGCCAATTCGCGCAAACGATTAGAGTTAGAGCTATTTTGCGAACCCACGACAATAAACAAGTCGACATCTTCGGCAACGTTACGCACCGCATCTTGACGGTTCTGCGTCGCGTAGCAGATATCATCTTTACGAGGGCCTTCAATTGAAGGGTACTTCTTTTGTAAAGAGGCGATTACGTCTGCAGTATCGTCCATAGACAAAGTCGTTTGGGTAACAAAACACAAGTTATCAGGATCTTTAACCACAAGGTTTGCCACATCTTCCGGCGATTCAACCAAGTGAACCCCTGCTTCAGGGTTATCGTACTGACCCATAGTGCCTTCAACTTCTGGATGTCCAGCGTGACCTATCAAGATACATTCAATACCTTTACGGCTAGCACGAGTCACCTGCAGATGAACTTTAGTGACTAATGGACATGTCGCATCAAATACTTTAAGCCCACGGGTTTTAGCCTCTTTACGCACCGCTTGTGATACACCGTGAGCACTAAAGATAACAATACTGTTATCAGGCACTTGATCAAGTTCTTCAACAAACACCGCACCACGATCTTTTAAGTTTTGCACCACGTAACGGTTATGTACCACTTCGTGGCGAACATAAATGGGTGGAGAGAACAGCTCTAAAGCGCGTTCCACAATGCTAATGGCCCGGTCAACGCCAGCACAAAAACCACGTGGATTTGCCAGAAGGATATTCATAATTAAAGTACCTGTACCACTTCAAGTTCAAAAGTAAGCACTTGCCCTGCCAAAGGATGATTCAAGTCAATTGTCACAGAATCACCAACAACATCTCTTACCATGCCGGGGATTTCACTGCCACCGGGGCCTGCAAAACTCACAATAACACCAGGTTCAAGCGTCATATCTGCTGGAAAGCGGCTCTTATCCATATGATGTACAGCATCTGGATTTGACTCGCCAAAAGTATCAGCAGCTTGTAATGTAAAGCTATGTTTATCACCTTCTTTAAGGTTAATAATTTCAGCTTCAAATGCTGGGCTTAAGCTTTCATCGCCCACATTAAACCTTGCAGGTTTACCGCTAGAACGTGTGCTTTCTGCAGTTGAACCATCTTCTAGCACGATATTCATATGACATAAAATTGAATGCATTTCTGACACGTAAGTTACTCCTTTACAGCCTTTGCTTTTTTATCATCTTTCCCCGCAAAAAATGAGTCTAAAATGATAAGCGCGGCACCCACGCAAATAGCAGAGTCGGCAATATTAAATGCAGGGAAATGGCTGGTATTCCAATAGAAATGTAAAAAGTCGACAACATATCCATGCTGTAAACGGTCGATAAGATTACCTAATGCACCACCGATAACTAAAGTGTAGGCTAAGTTCAATCGCCACATCTTACTGGGTTGCTGACGTAGCCAAACCGAAAGTAGCACACTAAACCCTACGGCAACAAAGGTAAACAACCAGCGTTGCCAGCCACCTGCATCACTTAAAAAGCTAAATGCAGCGCCGTAGTTGCGCACATAGGTAAAGTTGAAAACCGGTAATAACTGAATCGATTCGTATAACTCAAAGTTTGATAATACCCATTGCTTAGATATCTGGTCGGCAAGAAATACCAACACAACGACCCAATACCAACGCAGACCACTGTCTTTCCAGTTAGTTGGCATTAAATGTTCCTTTTCCATAGATAGCATCTACTCGCATAATTTAACGGTGTTGATAAACAATACAGAATTAACAGACAAAAAAACAACGGCCCTATAAAAGAGCCGTTGCTATTGCATGATTAAGCAAACTGGCGAGTTTCGCCATCGCCTTCAATGTTTGTTACGCAGCGAGTACATAGTGTTGGATGCTCGACAACTGCGCCAACATCTTCTCTATGGTGCCAGCAACGCTCACACTTCTCAGCTTCAGACTTCTTCAAACTTAACTTCAATGAAGCAAGTTCAGTCTCGATTGCATCAGATGGTGCAGATGCTAGCGCAACAACTTCAGTCTTAGACGTTAGCAACACAAAGCGTAATTCATCACCTAAATTCTCAAGTGCTGCTTGCAAAGCTTCGTCAGCATACAGTGTCACTTCAGCTTCTAGTGAGCCACCGACTTGCTTTTCACGGCGTGCGTTTTCAATCACTTTGTTCACTTCTGCACGAACGGAAAGTAATTGATCCCAGTACTCATCACTTAGGTCTGACTCTAATGTCACCGACTTAAGTCCTTCATACCAAGTTTCGGTAAATACATATTCACCGCGCTCACCAGGAAGAAGCTTCCAGATTTCATCTGCTGTAAAGCTTAGGATTGGTGCAATCCAACGCACCATAGCTTCAGAGATAAGATACAGTGCCGACTGACAGCTACGACGCGCATTGCTATCTTCTTTTGCTGTGTACTGTCTATCTTTGATGATATCTAAGTAGAAGCTACCAAGTTCTACAGAGCAGAACTGCATTAGCTTCTGTGTCACTAAGTGGAAGTTGTACTGGTCATACGCTTCTAATAGCTCTTGTTGCAATGCTGCAGCGCGGCGAACAACCCAACGATCCAATGCAACCATGTCTTCAACTGCAACCATATCAGTTTCTGGGTTAAAGCCATTGATGTTAGCAAGTAAAAAACGAGCTGTATTACGAATACGGCGGTATGCGTCTGCACTGCGATTTAAGATCTGATCAGAAACTGTCATCTCACCGCTGTAGTCTGTTGCAGCAACCCATAGACGTAAAATGTCAGCACCTAACTTATTAGTCACATGTTGCGGAGCAATAACGTTACCCACAGATTTAGACATCTTACGGCCTTGACCATCAACGGTGAAACCGTGAGTCAATACTTGCTTGTAAGGTGCTTTACCGTTCATCGCAGTCGAAATCATCAGCGATGACATAAACCAACCACGGTGTTGATCGCTGCCTTCTAGGTACAAATCAATTGGGTGACCATTAAATTCTGGACGTGCAGCAACCACTGACGAGAAAGTAGAACCTGAGTCATACCAAACGTCTAATGTGTCAGTCACTTTACGGTACTGGTCAGCTTCATCACCTAATAGCTCAGATGCATCTAGATCCCACCAAGCTTGAATGCCTTGTTGTTCGATACGAGCAGCTACGCGCTCCATCAAAGACACGCTGTCTGGGTGTAACTCTTCTGTTTCACGATGTACAAATAAGGTGATAGGTACGCCCCAAGTACGTTGACGTGAAATACACCAGTCAGGACGGTTTTCTACCATCTTCTCAATGCGGCTTTGACCCCAATCTGGGATCCATTGAGTTTGCTCAATTTCACCTAGTGCTTGCTGACGTAAACCTTTTTGATCCATAGAGATGAACCACTGCGGCGTTGCACGGAAGATAATTGGTGTCTTGTGGCGCCAGCAATGTGGGTAGCTGTGCTTAATCTGTACGTGATTAAGTAGTGCGCCTTTCTCTTCTAATAGCTCAACAACATTCTTATTAGCTTTAAATACATGCAAACCTGCAAAGATTTCTGTATCTGCTTTATAAACACCGTTGTCCCCTACTGGGTTAGCCACTTCTAGGCCATACTTTTGACCAACCACGAAATCATCTTGACCGTGACCAGGAGCGGTATGAACCACACCAGTACCAGAATCGACAGTCACGTGATCGCCTAAAATAACTGGTACATCAAAATCATAGAATGGGTGGTTAAAACGCAGTAGTTCTAAATCGCTACCTGCGGCAGTGCCAAGTACAGTGTGTGACTCTGCACCAAAACGCTCAACACATGACTCATATAGGTCAGTTGCTAGCACTAGTGCTTGCGCCTGGCCCTCTTTAACCATTTCAACTAAGGTGTACTCAACATTAGCACCTACAGCCAACGCACGGTTAGCAGGTAGAGTCCAAGGTGTTGTAGTCCAAATAACCATTGAAATGTTATGTGCGTAATCGCTTAAACCAAACTTTGCTAGCAAAGCAGGTTTATCGACAACAGAGAAAGCAACATCGATTGCTGGAGACATCTTGTCTTCATATTCAACTTCAGCTTCAGCCAGAGCAGAACCACAATCTGTACACCAATGCACAGGCTTAACACCTTTGTGCAGATGGCCGCTATCAATCACTTTAGACAGTGAACGCACAATATTAGCTTCAGTGCTGTAATCCATGGTTAGGTATGGATTTTGCCAATCAGCAAATACGCCTAAACGGATAAAGTCATCACGCTGGCCATCAACTTGCTTAGCCGCGTACTCACGACACTTTTGACGGAACTCAGCAGCCGTTACTTTATGACCCGGCTTACCTACTTTTTGCTCAACTTTAAGCTCAATAGGCAGACCATGACAGTCCCACCCAGGAATGTATGGCGCGTCAAAACCAGACATGGTCTTTGACTTAATAATAATATCTTTAAGAATTTTGTTTACTGAGTGGCCAATATGAATGTCACCGTTCGCATATGGAGGACCATCATGCAAAATAAACGGTTTAGCATCTTTACGGCTTTCACGGATCTGTTGATACAGTCCGTTTTCGGTCCAAGATTTTAACATCTCTGGCTCACGATTAGCCAAATTACCACGCATCGGAAACTCTGTTTCCGGCAAATTCAAAGTAGATTTATAGTCGCTCATTGATCCTTTACCGTTTTGTTCGCTAAGCTGTTCAGCCTGCATCGCTACCAAGTAGTGCTTTCGCTCTATTGGCATCATCTTTAATTTGTTTTTTCAGCGCATCTAACGATCCGAATGGCTGCTCGTCTCTAATCTTTGCCACTAACTCAACTTCAACAGCCTTACCGTATAGGTCGCCATCAAAATCAAACAAATGGACTTCTAACTGACATACTTGCCCATTAACAGTGGGTCTAAAGCCAACATTAGCAACACCTTCATAGATATCACTATTGTCCCAATACAACTTCACCGCAAACACACCTCTAACAGGTGTTACTTTACGCTTTAAGGCAATATTTGCAGTAGGAAAACCTATTGTTCTGCCAATTTTTTCGCCATGAGCAACCTTGCCACTTAAGGTAAATGGGTGACCAAGCAAACGTCTAGCTTGTTCTAAATTACCTTTTGCTAGCAACTGCCTAATTTCTGTTGAACTAACGCGCTTATCGCCCAAAATAAAACTTTGTGTGCTGACTACTGCAAAACCATGCTTTTCACCGGCTTTACGCAGCATGTCGAAGTTACCTTGACGTTGCTTACCAAAACAAAAGTCATCACCGACAACTAAATACTTTACGCCTAACGCTTTAACCAGCAATTGCTCGATAAACTCTTCGGCACTGTAGTTGGCAAACTTCTTATTAAAGTTAACACACAACAAACGGTCTATTTTTAACTCATCAAGTAAAACGATTTTATCACGCAGCAAGCTCAATCTTGCTGGCGCATCTTCGCCTTGAAACAACTCTTGTGGCTGCGGTTCAAATGTCATCACTGCCGCAGGCAAACCTAAATGTTCAGCCTTTGCTACTAAGCGACTAATCACTTCCGCATGACCACGGTGAACACCATCAAAGTTGCCTATTGTTAATACGCAACCATGATGTTTCGGCAAAATATTATGTATACCGCGGATTAATTCCATTATCTTACACGACACATGAGAGTAAATGGGCGGATTATATACCAGCTAGCCTTCATAATCAGCACTCAAACTGCAGCTTTCATCTTCCAAGGGCGAATTCCTAGTAAAACTAAGCAAATAAAATACGCGACTGCTGCAAATACAATCAATTTAACTAACGTATAGCTTCGCTCTATAAAGGATAGATCAAGCCATTGAGCTGTGGTGGGGTCAAATTTGAATAACACCAACACCATTATACTTGCGGCTAAAGCCGCTTTTACAAAAAACATAAGCGTCGCTTTATTAAACTTATATACATTAGCTTTATGCAAACCACGATACAGTAAAAATGCGTTTAACAACGCTGACATTGACGTCGCAATAGCAAGTCCAACATAACCAAATGGAATCGCAAATATCAGGTTGAATACCATGTTGCTGACCATGGCGATGATACCGTAGCGCACAGGTGTTTTGGTGTCTTGTCTTGAGTAATAACCCGGTGCCAAGATTTTAATCATCATAAAGCTGAGTAAGCCACTACCGTATGCCATTAAACTGTAAGATGCCATTTCAACATCTTGATAGCTAAATGCACCGCGCATAAAAAGTACCATTAACATAGGTTTGGCTAAAATGATCAAGCCACACATTGCCGGTAATCCAAGCAACACAATCGCTTTTACCCCCCAGTCCATGGTTTTTGCAAACTCGCCACTTTCAGCATTTACATGCCTTTTAGATAAAGCAGGCAAAATCACGGTGGCAATTGCAATTCCAAATAAGCCCAACGGAAATTCAAGTAAACGGTCAGAGTAATACAGCCAACTAATCGAGCCCGTCATTAAAAAGCTGGCTATAAAAGTATCAAGTAACAAGTTAATTTGTGATACAGATACGCCAAACAACGCGGGGATCATGAGGGTTCGAATTTTCGTTACTCCAGGATGATTCCAACCCCAGCTAGGTTTAACCAGTGCCTTTTCTTGCATAAGGAAAGGGATTTGAAACAAAAACTGGATCAAGCCACCTAAAAATACGCCGCAAGCTAAACCAATTTCTGGCTGCTGCATATTAGGAGCAAGAAAAATAGCCGCACTAATAATGGCAATGTTCAAAAATACCGGTGTAAACGCAGATACTGCAAAGCGGCCACGAGTATTAAGAATCGAACCAGCTAACGCAGTAAACGTAATAAACCACAAATACGGGAAGGTAATTTTTAACATTAACGAGGCAAGCTCAAACTTCTCACCATTAGGCTCATCATTAAGCCAAGCAAGAAACCAGCCGCCACCAAATAATGCCGTTAATACCGGTGATGCGATTACACCGATCAAAGTTACAATACTCACCAAAATACCTAAGGTGCCAGCAACCTTACCAATTAACTCATTAACCTCTGCACGAGTGTTTTTCTCTTGATACTCCGTTAAAACAGGCACAAATGCTTGGGCAAAAGCGCCTTCAGCAAATAGTCGTCTTAAAAAGTTGGGAATTTTATTGGCAAAGAAAAATACGTCCGCACTGCTCCCCGCTCCCATAAGGTTCGCGATCACGACATCTCGCACTAAACCTAAAACACGGGAAATCAACGTCATGGCACTCACAATGATGCCTGACTTTACTAACTTCTTGCTCAAAACGCCCCCTGCTCCTGTTTCGGAGCTAAATTACTTTGGCAATATCACGTAAAAATCGGTATTAGCCCTATTGTCTCTTGGTAATACCTGCTAGAATTGCGCCACATATTACACGAGTTAGGTTGAAGATAGCCAAGCTGGTTGGATTATTTTGAGTTAATCAAATTGATTCAATCATTGTCATTGACAAAGTGACATAAATAGGGCATATTCCTCGACCTTAAAAATACCAATCCCAGTTTTAGGAGTTGCACCTTGGCTAATAGCAAGTCTGCAAAGAAGCGCGCGCTTCAATCTGAAAAGCGTCGCCAGCACAACGCTAGCCGTAGCTCAATGCTACGTACTTACGTTAAAAAAGTAATCGCTGCAATCAATGCAGGTGACCACGCGTCAGCTACAGCTGCTTTCGCAGTAGCACAACCAATTGTTGACCGTATGGCGACTAAAGGTCTTATTCACAAGAATAAGGCTGCTCGTTATAAGTCACGCTTAAACGCTAAAATCAAAGCAATCGCTGCTTAATTTTTAGTTTTAAAGTAAAGATAAAAACCGGCCTCGGCCGGTTTTTTTATATCTACAATTTACCACGCCCGCCCCCCTTCATTGCTCTACATATTCTATATTAGTAAATTTTAGGCAAAAAAATAGAGAGGACATGCCTCTCCATTAATCATCTATTTTGTAGCGCTTATACAATCAATAAAAACCAGCCGTAGTAAAAACTAACAACTGGCTTTATTTTACTTAGCGTTCACTAAGCAACCGTTTTTAAGCTATCGCAATAAATGTTATTGAGTAACTTAATGATTTCAGCAACTTCTTCACTCTTTAACGAATAATAAACCGTTTGAGCTTCTTTGCGGGTTTCAACTAAATTATCTTTACGCAACCAAGCTAAGTGCTGAGACAGAGCAGACTGACTTAACCCCAACTTCTTATTCATTTCACCAACACACATCTCACCTTCATTAAGAAGGTAACACAAAATAAACAGACGACGTTCGTTGGCCAACGCTTTTAACAACACAACGGCATGATCTGCTCGTTGTTGCATTAGTTCTATATTCATTACGAGCCATTTCTCCTAAAACAAACCGACGCTCTAATATAGCGTTGCCTTACAGATATAGTCGGGACATAAAGCACACTTTTTGCTAGATTGTTTTTAAAAATGGGATATACGTAATAAAAACAAAGGAAACTTATGAAAAACAACTATCTCAATATGCTTTATGGCGTCATTTTCCTTGGCTTAACTGGTTGCCTGCATACTGATATTAACAACCCAGACAGGGCTATAAGTGCAAAATTACAACAAAAAGCACTAAATTCGACTCTGGCATATGAGCTGGTTGAATCATTAACTGTTGAGGTAGGCCCTAGACTTGCTGGAAGCGAACAAGATTTAATCGCTGTAGAATGGGCTGAAAATAAACTCAACAATTTGGGTTTCGATAAGGTTTATAAAGAAGCGGTACAAGTCCCTGTTTGGCATCGTGGTGAAGCAAAGGCGTCAATTACCTCGCCTTATGCCCAACCATTAGTTATCACTGCACTAGGTGGTAGTATTTCAACCCCTAAAGAGGGTATTGAAGCCAATATAATCCGATTTAATAGCTTAACAGAGTTACAACAGGCTTCGTCAGCCGATGTTCACGGTAAAATTGTATTTATCGACCATGTAACTGAACGACATAAAACGGGTAAAGGTTATGGTAAAAGTGTTGGTGGTCGCTCTAAAGGAGCCATTGCAGCGGCACAAAAAGGCGCCGTAGCGATAATGATCCGTTCGATTGGCACAGATCATGACCGTATGGCACACACGGGTATGATGCGTTATCAAGAAGGCGTAAACAAAATTCCGGCTGCAGCTATGTCTAACCCAGATGCAGATTTAATCAATGCCATGCTTAAGCGCAGCAAAAATATCAAAATAAAACTGCAACTGTCAGCTGAAAACCAAGGCTTTGCTACCTCATACAATGTTATAGCTGAAGTTACAGGTTCGACAAAGCCTGATGAAATTGTGTTGATTAGCGCGCATTTAGACTCTTGGGACGAAGGTACTGGGGCAATTGATGATGGCGCAGGTGTCGCAATTGTTACCGCGGCAGGCAAACTCATTCAGGACTTGCCAGTAAAACCGGCAAGGACAGTTAGAGTTGTATTGTATGCTGCTGAAGAAGTTGGTCTGATCGGCGGCAAAACCTATGCTAAAGCTCACCAAGCTGAACTTTCTCAACATTATATTGCAGCAGAATCTGATTTTGGTGCCGGGCGTATATATCAAATTGACTTTAGAGCCAGTCAGCAAGGCTATGAAGAGCTTACAAAGTTAAGCCAGCCTATGATTACAAACGGAGTCGTTATGGGGAATAACAAGGCCTCAGGCGGCCCTGACGTATCAATGCTTCCTTCAATGGGCGTTCCAGTCGCATCTTTAAGGCAAGATGGCAGCGATTATTTTGATTACCACCACACACCGAATGACACCTTAGACAAAATTGAACCTGCTGCGTTGCAGCAAAATGTTGCCGCTTATGCGCAATTTGCTTATTTGATGGCGCAGTCAAATATTGAATTGCGCCCAATCGTTGCTAAATAATAACCAATCGTTAAAACAAAAAAGCAGCCATTAGGCTGCTTTTAACTGTGTGCATTAGCTAATACTTATTGTTCTTCACGTAAAAACACTGGCTCATTAGCTGTAGAGTCTTTCTCGCTATAGTAATAGCCTGCAGTATTGAACTCAGTAAGTCTCTCAAGAGACTCAACGTTATTATCGAGAATATAACGCACCATCATGCCACGGGCTTTTTTAGCAAAGAAGCTAATCACTTTGTATTGGCCATTCTTGCAATCTTTAAACACTGGCGTAATCAAGCTTGCGTTGAGTTTTTTAGGTTTAACCGCTTTAAAGTATTCATTAGAAGCTAAGTTGACAATAAACTCACAACCCTGCTCAGCAGTCGTTTGGTTTAGCTCATCAGTAATGACATCGCCCCAGAACTGATAGAGATTAGTACCACGTTCATTAGCTAAACGCGTCCCCATCTCTAACCGATAGGCCTGCATTAAATCTAATGGCTTTAGTAAACCATAAAGCCCTGAGAGAATTCTTAACTGTTTTTGCGCCTTCTGCAGGCTCACCTCTGATAACGTATCAGCATCAAGCCCTGTATATACATCACCACGAAAAGCAAATACGGCCTGTTTGGCATTTTCTGGCGTAAAGTCTTTTTGCCACGAGCTAAATCTAGCCACGTTTAAACCCGCAATTTTATCGCTGACCTTCATCAAAGTAGCAATATCTGTTGGCGTCAGTTTGCGGCAAACTTCTATAAGCTGTTCACTTTGATCCAGCAATGTAGGCATTGAATACAGCTCGGTGCCGGGTGGATTTTCAAAATCTAACGTTTTTGCAGGAGAAACAAGAATCAGCATAGCCAAGTCCTTTCAAAAATATTATTTAATTAAGACAATCATACTGATCAAAAACAAAAAAACCACGCTTTAACAGCGTGGTTTTTTAGATTGAGCTAATAACGCTTATAGATTAAGTACGGGCGTCATGAGCAACTTCTTGCGCTTTAATTTCTTCAGCAACTGTTTTGCTTGTCCAGATATCACCTTCTAAGTTTGAAAGCTCAGGGAATTTACTCGCATCAAACGTTGGCGTTTTACCACTTTTAAGCTGCTGGCGATAATCGTTAATCACTCGAATAGCCAAGCCAGATAGTAATAACAAAGCAATGATGTTAACCGTGGCCATTAGGCCCATAGACACATCAGCTAAATTCCAAACTAGACTAATCTTAGCTACAGCACCAAACATCACCATACCCAGAACACATACTCTGAAGATAGGTAGCGCTTTCTTGCTGTTACCAGATAAGAAAATGACGTTAGTTTCTGCGTAAGAGTAGTTAGCAATAATCGAGGTAAAGCAAAACAGTAAGATAGCTAAAGCGATAAAACCACCGCCCCAAGTACCCACGTGCTGGCTTAGTGCATCAATAGTCAGTTTGATCCCGTCACCACTTGAGCCCATATCGCCTGCTAACAAAATAATCGCGGCTGTAGCTGTACAGATAACGATAGTATCAACAAATACCCCCATCATTTGTACAAAGCCCTGCGATGCAGGGTGATTCGGGTTTGGTGAAGCACTCGCTGCTACGTTGGCTGCACTACCCATACCCGCTTCGTTAGAGAATAGACCACGTGCAATACCAGCTTGCATAGCCTGAGCAATGGTATAAGCCACGCCACCAGCAACCGCTTCTTGTAAACCAAACGCACTCTTAATCACTAACATAAATACGTCAGGAAGCTTCTCAATGTTCATCGCAACCACAACAAATGCAATTAAGATGTAAGCGATAGCCATCACAGGTACAACAATCTCAGAGACTTTAGCTACTTTGCGTAAGCCACCCATAATCACAAATGCACTAAGAATAACGATGGCAATCCCCACATACATTGGGTCAAAGCCAAACACTTGGGTCATTGCGCCAGTAATGGTGTTTGCCTGCACTGCGTTGAACACTAGACCAAAGGCAATAATCAGGAAAATTGAGAACAAAATCCCCATCCAACGCTGACC
The DNA here is from genome assembly GCF_041471165.1 of Shewanella sp. 10N.261.52.F9. Lineage (NCBI taxonomy): Bacteria > Pseudomonadati > Pseudomonadota > Gammaproteobacteria > Alteromonadales > Shewanellaceae > Shewanella > Shewanella sp. 10N.261.52.F9. The sequence goes on along the minus strand of NZ_JBFRNX010000012.1, from coordinate 154,559 downwards.
AAGACCTTTTTCCATGTAGTAAGATGGGCCGCCGCGGTACTGACCATCTTCGTCACGTACTTTGTAAACCTGAGCTAGTGTCGACTCAACCATAGCCGTTGCCATACCTAGTACCGCAATCAGCCACATCCAAAATACAGCACCAGGACCTGCAGCGCCAATCGCTACAGCAACACCCGCCATGTTACCCGCACCGACACGAGCCGCCATACTGGTACAAAATACTTGGAAAGATGATAAGCCACCTTTGCTTTCACCTTGGCGACTTTTAAGCATAATTTCGCCAGAATGCTTAAAGTGAGTAAGCTGGATAAATGCCAATCGAATGGTAAAGTACAGCCCGGCACCAACCAGTCCGTATACTAATAATTTTCCCCAAAGCAGTGCATTGAGAAAGTTAACGGTTGTTTCTATCATATAATTTCAATCCCCATGACAAACATAATCTAGCGAATGTTTCGCTGGATTAGGTTCACCCTGTGTTTGTCCTTCATAAAGTATTTAAATAACAGCAGATTTTATTTTCAAATTATCTTAAACGTGGAAAAGCTACATCACGCCTGCTGTAATCCGCGCAGCAAAATAGCATAGCATTGCTTCAACCCCGAGCGATATAGATCACAGTTTCTCATTTACCTGACAACCGCATCACATCGATCTTTATAGGCAGTTAAAAAACTTAACCAAATTAACATAACAACCACACGCAAACGACCAACATTTAATTGTACAAAAAGCTTTCAAAAAATCAGAGATAGCCCACGTTTTTGTAATAAAATTACAAATATAGTGACTAATATGAAATTTGTTTAACTTTATGATTACGTAAATGGGGTTATTTATGGCACATCAACAAGAAATTGTCGCACTGAAGAAATTTGTGAGAGCAACTAACTTTCTGGCGACTTCACAAATTTATTTAAAGCAAAACGTGTTGCATAAACGCGCACTTGAACACAGCGATATCAAACCAAGGCTGCTTGGACACTGGGGAACCTGCCCTGGTATCAACTTTGTTTATGCAAACGTCAACAGACTTATCACTAAACACAATCGTTCATTTGTTTATCTCGTTGGCCCTGGCCACGGATTCCCAGCAGTACAAGCTAACTTATTTATGGAAGGCTCATTGAGCCACTTTTACCCCGAAACCATTCCATATAATGAAGTCGGTATTACCGATATTTGTCAAAAGTTCTCTGCAGCCTATGGCTATCCATCGCATGCTAACCCTGAAGCTCCAGGGCAGATTCTTGAAGGCGGCGAACTTGGTTACTCATTATCCGTTGCTTGGGGAGCAGTATTAGATAATCCAGATTTAATTGCTGCCTGCCTAATCGGTGATGGTGAGTCAGAAACGGGCCCACTTGCTGCTTCTTGGTACGCTAACCGTCTAGTGTCTCCTAAAAACAATGGCGCCGTGCTACCAATCGTTCATATCAATGGCTATAAAATTTCAGGTCCGACTCGTATGGGCCGTATGAGTCATGAAGAGCTCGATTTAGAGTTTAGAGGTTTAGGTTATCACCCAATCATTGTCGATGATCAGTTAGAAGAGGACGTATACGTGCAGATGGCTGCCGCCATGGACACCTCTTATGCAATGATTAACGATATTCAAACTCGCGCTCGTGCAGGTGAAGATATCGTAAAACCACGTTGGCCTGTGATTTTAATGCGTACAGCAAAAGGTTGGACTGGTACTGCCGAATTTGACGGTAAGAAACTTGAAGGTAACTGCGAATCACACCAAGTTATTGTTAATAAGTGTGCTAAAGATAAAGCGCACTTAGACGCCCTTAATACTTGGCTTGCGAGTTACAAGTTCCATGAGCTTTATCAAATTAATGATAAAGGCGAACTAATCTTTGATGAAGATATTCAAAGCCTACTTCCACCTAAAGAGCTCACTTGTGGTCGTCAGCACTTAAGCTACGGTGGCGAAGTCGTTCGTGCCTTAACAAACCCTGATTTAGAAAAGCTAGCCTACGGAGCAGAAACCCCACGTGGCCAGCGCGGCTTATCTATGTTTAAGATGGGCGAGTGGATGCGGGATGCATTTAAACTCAATCGCGACCAACGTAATTTACGTATCTTCTGTCCTGACGAAACCTACTCAAACCAACTACAAGCTGTGTTTGAAGAAACCAGCCGTGCATGGCAATGGCCAATTGAAAGCTGGGATGAGGACATGAGTCGCGACGGCCGTGTAATAGAGCTGCTATCAGAGAACTTGTTGTTCGGTATGCTCCACGGCTACACAGTAACAGGTCGTCACGCAATGTTCCCGACATATGAGGCGTTTTCTCAAGTTGTATCATCAATGGCTGACCAATACTGTAAATATGTTTATGCCAGCCAAGGTGTGCATTTCCGCAAACCAGTGCCAGCATGTAACGTTGTATTATCATCACTACTTGAGCGCCAGGATCACAACGGTTACTCACATCAGAATCCATCTTTCTTAGGCGCTATGCTTGAGAAACATCCAAAGATTATCTCTGCTTATTTACCAGCAGATGGTAACAGTACACTTGTTTATACCGAGCGTGCTTATGCTGATCGCGACAAGCTAAACATTCTGGTTGCAGGTAAAAAAGACCTACCTCAATGGTTAACGCTTGATGAAGCTCGTCAGCAGGCAAAAGATGGTGTCATGGTTTGGGATTTTGCATCAGACGAAAATCCAGATGTCGTTCTAGTGGGCTGTGGTGACTACGTTACCCAAGAGGCAATGGCTGCGCTTGTGCTTATTCGTGAATTATTACCACGCGTACGCATTCGTTTTGTCAGCGTAACTGAATTAACCAGCAGCGGTTTAGGTAGTTTAGAATTCCAGAACAAGCCTTGGCTAATGGATGAAATCTTTACCGCCGATAAAGGCGTGGTCTTTAACTATCACGGCTATCCAAACACCATTAAGAAACTTGTGTTTGATTATAAAGGCAGTAAGCGTTTCAGAATTAAGGGTTATGAAGAAGAAGGGTCAACTACGACTCCATTTGATATGGGTGTACGTAACGGTACCTCTCGCTACCACCTCGTTATCGATATGGCCTATAAGCTGTTCCAACAAAGTGTTATTGATGAGACTCAACATGTCGCCATTACAACAGATATGTTGCAACGCTTAGTCGATCACAGAAACTACATTAAAGCTAACGGTGTAGATCCTGAGAGCATCGAAAACTGGGTTTGGACACGCTAATCAAAACGCCATTTTGGCGTAATTTAAGCTAAAAAAAGGGCGCTTTTATTATAAAGCGCCCTTTTTACAACCTTTAACTTACACAATAAATCACAATTAAAGTGGAAAATATTACATTTGCAACAGATAATAGTGTCAGCTAGCTAAAATATAAAGGAGCTCCGTAATAAGTGCTGGCCCTGTTTAGAATAATTTCTAACAGACGGAGGCGTTTTATAAATAAAACATAAGGATTTCGAATGATGAACAATACACTAAAAGCAGTTCTGCTTACTTCAATGTTACCTTTTGCTGCAACCGCAGCTGACGGCATGAGCCCCTGGTATGTAGGTGGCGGTGTCGGCATCAATAATTACGAGCCTAATTGCGATCAGAAAACCATGAAGACTTGTGGTGAAGATGATCCATATGCATGGGACGTATTTGCAGGTTACTTATTTAACGACTATTTCGGTGCAGAGGTTGGTTATCGTGACCTAGGCCGTGCAGAATGGGTCGACTATTCAAACAAACTAAATGATGTAGGTGCTAAAGGTATGAACCTTGGCCTTGTGGCATTTTGGCCTTTTGCTGGCAACTGGAGCTTGTCAGCAGAGGCTGGTGCTTTTAACTACGTTATCTCTAACAACAAGCAATGGGGTTCAGAATACTACAGTGACAATGGTGTAGCGCCATACTTTGGTGCAGGTATTGGTTACAATATTACCGATAACCTAAAGATCCAAGCTAAATATCGTCGCTATGAAAACCTCGACGAGGACAAGTGGAAAACACTTGAAATGGAAAGTAACTACTGGGGTCTAGAACTTAGCTACCGCTTCGGCAGCAAAGCAAAACCTGCTCCTGTTGTTGCACCAATCATAGTTGCCGACTCCGACAACGATGGTGTTAATGACGATATGGACCAATGTCCAAATACGCCATCAACTCATCAAGTTGATAACTATGGCTGTACGATTTATGAAGAAACTGAGTACACCTTTGACTTAGAAGCTAACTTTAAAAATAACTCGGCAAAAGTTGAACCTTCATCTCTTGGCGACATTGAAACGTTAGCAGACTTTATCAATCAACACCCTAATGCAGAAGTGTTGATTTCAGGTCACGCTTCTAATACTGGTAGCCCAGCTTACAACATGAAGCTTTCAGAGCGCCGTGCTGCTTCAGTTGCTGATATTTTAATTAATCAGTATGGTGTTGCCCCTGCAAAAGTGACTTCTAAAGGCTTTGGTATCACTCAGCCGTTAATTGAAGGCAGCTCAGCAGAAGCAAACCGCGTTAACCGCCGCATCGAAGCGCATGTAACTGGAACAGAGAAAACACCAGTTCTTAAATAAGCTGTACGATATACAAGCAAAGCTCACGGTTATCACAACCGTGAGCTTTTTTAATTTTGAATCAGCATAAAAAAGCTATACTTCTTGGTTAAACTGATAATCAACACCAATTCTTAGCAAAATCTCGTACTTAGATTACCAAAAAAGACCGTTTAAATGATTTTTAGCAACTTTTGTGTAATTTTTTTTCATATATAGTTGGAATGTTCATTAAAATGGCTTTTAATAGCTGGTAAATTAATTGTCCAAACGATGCTGTTCATAGAGTAAGGATGTAATACGCATGGCCAACACATTAGAACAACTTAAACCTTTCACTACCATTGTTGCCGATACTGGTGATATTGAAGCCATAAAACGTTACCAGCCAGAAGACGCAACGACTAACCCGTCTCTCATTTTAAAAGCATCCGAAATTCCGGAATACAGTGCACTAATCGAAAATGCTATCACTTGGGCTAAAAGTCAAAGTGATGTTCTTGCACAGCAAATTGAAGATGCTGGGGACAAGCTTGCAGTAAATATCGGTTTAGAGATCTTAAAAATTGTTCCGGGCCGTATTTCTACAGAAGTTGATGCACGCCTTTCATTTGACCAAGCAGGCTCTATTGCTAAAGCGCACAAGCTTATCAAGCTTTACCAAGAAGCTGGTATCGATAAGTCTCGTATCCTAATCAAGCTCGCATCTACTTGGGAAGGTATTTGCGCAGCTAAGCAGTTAGAACAAGAAGGCATCAACTGTAACCTAACCTTGCTATTTAGCTTTGCTCAAGCACGTGCATGTGCTGAAGCAGGTGTATACCTGATCTCTCCTTTCGTAGGACGTATTCTAGATTGGTATAAGAAAGATACTGGCCTTGAGTATTCAGCGACTGAAGATCCAGGTGTTGTTTCTGTTACTGGCATTTACAACTACTACAAACGTCATGGCTTTAACACTGTCGTTATGGGCGCAAGCTTCCGTAACACTGGTGAGATCATTGAACTTGCAGGTTGTGACCGTCTAACGATTGGCCCTGCACTTCTTGAAGAGCTACAAAATAGCAATACGCCTATTGTTCAAAAGCTATTACCTGCAACTGAAGTTGTTGCACCTGAAGCAGCAATGACAGAAGCACAATTCCGTTGGGAGTTTAACGAAGACCCTATGGCGGTTGAAAAACTTGCTGAAGGGATCCGTAATTTTGCCATCGACCAAGGTAAACTTGAAGTGATGCTAAAAGACAAACTTTCGTCTTAATGGAATAGGACTCAAAATGACTGAACTCACTCAACAAGCCACTTGGCAAGCATTAGAGCAGCATAGTCATTCGCTGCCTCATATGCGCGAGCTATTTAGCACTGATCCTCAGCGTTTTAATGACATGTCGACTCAGGCTTGTGGATTATTACTCGATTACTCTAAAAACCGCGCCTCAAAAGAGACTATGTCTCTTTTATTCAAGCTAGCTAAAGAGACCCAGCTTGAAGCAAAAATTAAGGCGATGTTTGCAGGTGAAATCATTAATAATACTGAACAAAGGGCAGTACTTCATACTGCTCTACGTGCACCTGCTGACCAAATTATTAATGTTGATGGCAATGATATTGTTGCCGAAGTGCAACAAACTCTGGCAAAAATGGGTGAGTTCGTTGACTCATTAACTTCAGGTAACTGGAAAGGCTACACAGGTAAAACGATTACTGACGTTGTCAGTATCGGTATAGGTGGTTCTTTCCTCGGCCCAAAAATTGTGTCACAAGCGCTACGTCCATACTGGACTGGGCACTTAAACTGTCATTTTGTCGCTAACGTAGATGGGACTTCTATTACAGAAAAGCTAAAAAGCTTAGATCCGCAAACAACTTTGTTTGTTATGTCTTCTAAATCTTTTGGCACCCAAGAAACATTAACCAACACGCTAACTGCCAAAGAGTGGTTTTTAAACCAAGGCGCATCACAATCTGATGTCGCTAGGCACTTTGTCGCAGTAAGTTCAAATGTTGCTAAAGCGACAGAGTTTGGTATTGATGCTAACAACATCTTCCCAATGTGGGATTGGGTTGGCGGTCGTTACTCACTTTGGTCTGCGATTGGATTACCTATTGCACTGTTAATCGGCATGGATAACTTTCGCGAATTATTAGCTGGTGCCCATGAAATGGACAAGCATTTTGCCAATACGCCTTTAGAAAACAATATGCCTGTAATTATGGGCTTATTCTCTCTATGGTACGGTAACTTCTTTAATGCTCAGTCGCATGTAGTCTTAACTTATGATCACTACTTAAGAGGTCTTCCTGCTTACTTCCAGCAATTAGACATGGAAAGTAATGGTAAGTCAGTGACTCTTAACGGTACTGATGTCGATTACAGCACAGGTCCTGTTATTTGGGGTGGTGAAGGTACTAACGGTCAGCATGCTTACCATCAGTTATTGCACCAAGGGACAGCACTTATTCCTGCAGACTTCATTATGCCACTAAACAGCCATAACCCTGTTGGTGAGCACCATGTTCAACTTGCTTCGAACTGTTTTGGTCAAACCCAAGCATTAATGCAGGGTCGCACTTATGAAGAAGCACTTGCAGAATTAAGCACTAGCAATCTTGATGATGAGCAAAAACAGCTTATTGCCAAGCACAAAGTGATGCCAGGTAATAAGCCAAGCAATACCATTCTAATGGATAAGCTTACGCCAACAACATTAGGCGCGCTTATTGCACTTTATGAACATAGAACTTTTGTTCAAGGTGCTATTTGGCAAATCAATTCATTTGATCAATGGGGCGTTGAACTCGGTAAGCAACTAGGTAATGACGTACTTGAGCGCCTAACTGCTGACAAAAGTGCCGATGAGCTCGATACATCGAGTAATGGTCTAATCAACCTGTTTAGACAGGGAAACATCTAGCACTAACGCTAAAGTTTAAAAAGCCAGTTTCGACTGGCTTTTTTGTTTTTTAAAGCTAAGCATTCCAAATTTCCCTATAAAAATCTCATTTCTAGCTCCCTTAAAGCCAAATCAAAACATTAAAGCTTCATCTTGATTTAACATTTTTGAAACATTTTAGTTGCACCATGAACAAAAATCATGCTATTAAATTAGAAAAGAAAATAAACAAAAGGAGGTTGCCATGAATCGTCTCGATTATGGTAGTGCGCTAGATAGTATTGTTGAAAAGCCAAGCCGCTCAAGAAGCTCCAATAAAAAGCGCAAATGGCGAGAAATTGAAGTGCTGAAAGAGAAGCATCGTCTGCTCAAAGAGCTTCAAGAAATGGATAATGGCTTTGATGGCGAGTTAGACAGCCTAATGATGTAATAAGTTAATACCATTAAAAAGAGCGCTAGTAGCGCTCTTTTTTGATCTTAGGCTCGTACTACTCAGCACAATCTAAATATTCTCTTAGCTCTTCAAAAAGCGCAGAATCACTCTCATTAAACAATGGATCGTCAACTAAGCGTACTTTACACATATCACGCACTTGCAGCCAATCACTGTCAGTAATAACCTCCCGCCACTTCGGAAATACAATCGTTTCTTCAAATTGCATATGAGTCTTTTGCATACAAACATAACTAGTTAAATCACTGATCAACTGTTCTTTCGAAACAACAATATCACTGAGGATTAAATTCAATGTTGCCATTAATGATGACGATGCTTCACCTAAACGTTCATGCTCTGTTGTCAACTGTTGATTAATATGCTCTCTTCCTAACTTGCTCCAATAAAACTCAGAAATGACCTCTTCTAAAGGGTGATGGCTATGTTCTGCATAGCTTTGCATATACTCTACGATATCGCGGACGACATTGTAATTAATGGCCTCTCCTGCCGCTAACTTAGTGTGTTTGTCGGTTAACACATTTAGCAAAATAGTAATGTGTTTATGATCGTGCATGAGCCTTGCTAGCATAATTGTCTCCACCTTCATCCTCACCCACTACCTCTTATATTAGTAAAGCGTACAAATAACACCCAATATAACAGGCCACTAAAAACTAAATGAATGATGCAGATCAAGCAGTTTTAAACTAATGAACAATCGCTTAGGCATTAAATTAACTAGATAAAAATTTAATGCCTACAAAGATGCCAAGACCACTCTGTTCTCATGCATAATGCTTATTATTACCCCCAATGGCAGGAACAGATTCAATGCAACAAACTCACTTTATTGGTGCCCATGTAAGTGCCTCAGGAGGCATCGCTAATGCACCACTAAATGCCGCAGCTATTGGCGCCAATGCATTTGCTCTATTCACTAAGAACCAAAGACGCTGGCAGGCTAAAGAACTGGAAACCAAGCAAATAGATCTGTTTCAGCGCCACTGTGATGATGCCAATATTAGAATGGAAGCAATTTTGCCACACGATAGCTACCTAATTAACTTAGGCCACCCAGATGAAGAACAACTCACTAAATCTCGGCTAGCATTTTTCGATGAAATAAAACGTTGTGAACAAATAGGCTTGAGCTTACTTAACTTCCACCCTGGTAGCCACTTACGCAAAATTCCAATCGACGACTGTTTAACTAAAATTAGTGAATCAATAAACTTAGCGTTAGATTGCAGCTCAGGAGTTACTGCTGTAATAGAAAATACTGCCGGGCAAGGTTCTAATCTGGGTCATAGTTTCGAGCAACTGGCTCAAATAATTGAAGGTGTTGAAGATAAATCTAGAGTAGGAATTTGTATCGATACCTGTCACCTGTTTGCCGCGGGTTATGATATCCGTACGCAAAAAGCTTGTGAGCAAACTTTTGATTTATTCGACAAGATAGTAGGGAATCAATACTTAAAAGCAATGCACTTAAATGACAGCAAAACACCGCTCAACAGCCGTGTCGACCGTCATCAATCTTTAGGCCAAGGTGAAATAGGCCAAGAAGCTTTTGCAAGCCTAATGAAATTAGACGTGATGAAAGGGATCCCACTGATTTTAGAAACTGTGCAGCCGGAGATTTGGCAACAAGAGATAAACTGGTTACGCTTTCTCGCAAAGCAATAACGCTAACAAACCCGTTTAATCGATTAAACGTACCCTAACCTCTAAATGTCTGCATAAGCCTTCAATAAAGATTACATTAAGCATTTATAAATCACGGCAACAACTTTTGTTGGTTCACCTAAATCCGATTGCAGCCAAACAATATGAGTGCCCTTAAGCTCTTCACCTTGCTTAATGGCGCTTAACTTTGCATCCGCTAACGCATTATCTCCACGACCAAAGCCAGTCACCATTGCAAAGCTATCACAGTGCGTAACTTCAAAGTCATAGGCTTCGTTAATCCGGTGATATAGCTCAAAGTCTTCAGTTGCACAGCCGCTTAATAAACTTGCACACAAAACACCTATAACAAAACGCAACACTAGACTGACTCCAATTTAAAATCTGCGGCGCACGATATAGAAGTTTGCAGCCTACATTTGAGAGGAAGATCACACTATGTCAGGTTTCGATGCCACAAGTCGTTGCAGCTGTTAATAAATGTGCGCGCATGCCACAAACATAAAACATCACATAACAGGCAAGTGTCTAATTAAATGAACCGCTACATTTTCACAACAAAAAAAAGGAAGCATTAACAGCTTCCTTTTTATAAAACATTGAATTTTTATGCGGTCAGAACTTTAAAAAGATGCTGTTTTAGCTGGTCAAAATCAGCCTTTATCTCAGCAGATAAAATAGACTTAGGTACCACTCGAGAAAGCGCCTCAGGCAAGTCGAGTTCAATTTGTAAAATCCCCTCCACCACTTCGTTAAATTTAGCTGGGTGTGCTGTAGCTAAGAATATCCCTTGCTCATCTCCTACTAACGTTTGCTTAAGCGCAAGCGCTGCAATAGCGGCATGAGGCTCAGAAAGGTAACCGGCTTTATTTAATGCTTTTACTGACTCAGAAGTTGCAGCTTCTGAGGTCCCGACACCAACGATATCATCAAGTGACCACCCCATAACGGCAGCTATAGCTTCGACACGCGGCCAGTTACTCGGCTCTGCAACATCCATTGCATTTGACATCGTTGCAACTGTTTTAGCTGGCTGCCATTCACCGCTGTTTAAATAACGAGGAACTGTGTCATTACTATTAGTTGCAGCAACAAAGCGTTTAACCGGCAAGCCCATTGCTTTAGCAAATAGACCCGCAGTAAGGTTACCAAAGTTACCGCTAGGTACTGCGATAACAGGATCTGTTTTATGTTGCTGTTTAAACTGTGCAACTGCCTCAAAGTAATAACAAATTTGCGCCAACAATCGACTGATGTTTATCGAGTTTGCAGAATTTAAGTGCAGACCATCGCGAATATCTAAATCTTCAAAAGACTGCTTGACCAGTGTTTGGCAGGCATCAAAATCAGACTCAACCGCAACAGTATGAATATTGTCGCCTAAGGTTGTGAACATTTTCTCCTGCAAAACACTAATTTTACCTTTTGGATAAAGAACCACGACATTGATATTGTCTAGCCCAAAAAATGCATCTGCAACTGCCGCCCCTGTGTCACCTGACGTTGCAGTCAGAATGTTAATCTTTTCAGACTGTGCTAACTCGTTTAAGCACTGCGCCATAAAACGAGCACCAAAATCTTTAAATGCTAATGTCGGACCATGAAATAGCTCTAAGCTATAAAGGTTATCGTCGGCTTTAACTAGCGGCAACTCAAAATTAAACGCACGCTCAACCAACCTATCAACAGTTTCTTGGCCTAGCTCTGATGCTAGCCATGCACCAATAACTTTTTTGCTTCTTTCGACAAAGGGTAATGCTAATAGTCCATCAACATCTTGCAATTGTGGGATCTGCTTGGGAAAGAACAGCCCTCTATCTTTCCCCAGGCCTAACTTGACTGCTTGTGTAAAACTAACCACCTGTGACGGGTGCTTTAGATTATACAGTTCCATGATAACTTCCTTTAATTCTGTTATTAATTCTTATTTAAGCGCTGTTAATCGACGATGCGTGAGCCCTGATTATCGATATGGCAAATATGTGTAAAGCCTTTATCAGCCTCAATATAATGCTCGTTTAACCATTGCTGGGCGCGGTTAGCCACTTCTAAGTCGTCAGTAATGCTAAATAATGTTGGGCCGCTGCCTGAAATCCCTGTCGTCAGCATCCCAAGTTCAGCAAGAGCTGCTTTAGCCTGTGAGTATTTAGGGATTTCACTTGCGCGATAAGGCTCAGCAAGTACATCTTTCAATACCGCAATAGCAAGTTCAGCATCCTGCTTATAAGACGCATGTACAAATGCACTTAGATTACGACCAAAATCAATAGTTGTCTGTTTATCATATTGCAGCGGCATTAGTTGGCGCATTTTAGCAGTAGAAAGCGATATTCCTGGATAGGCCACCACCCAATACCACTGCTTGAAATCAGGAATCGCTTCACAAACAGACTTTGGCGTATCTAGCATTAATTGCATGCCGCCCAAGTAGCAAGGAGCAACATTATCGTAATGAACTGAGCCGCTGATCTTGCCTTCAAACTCCCCCATTAAACGCAGTAATTCTTGCTCGTTAAAAGGCTTGTCGAAATACTCATTTAGCGCCATCAATGCTGCGACAACCGAGCTTGCACTTGAGCCTAGTCCACTTCCCACCGGCAAGTTTTTCTCAAGTGTTAGCTGCAAACCAGCTGTTTTATTTAAATGAGTTAAAAAGAACTCAGCACATTGATAGACAATATTTTCTTGTGGGTTTTGTGGCAATTTATTTGCCCAGTAACCTGTTAACGTGAGTGAAATACCGCTATCAGCCGCAGCAACCGTCACTTTATCGCCAAGTAGACAGCCATCGATTGGCGCAAGTGCTGCGCCCAGCAAGTCAAAGCCGACTCCCACATTGCCCATAGAGGCTGGGGCATAAATAGTTACGCTCATACTCCCACCTCACGAGTCCAGTTAAGTGTTCTTAAAATATCTGCAAACGCACCCGCAGCAGTCACATCAGTACCCGCTCCGTAGCCGCGAAGTACAAAAGGAATAGGTTGATAATAACGGCTATAGAATGCTAATGCGTTCTCTCCACCTTTAACGCTATACAATGGGTCTGTTACATCGACTTCTGCAATTTTCACTTTGCAACCTTCATCATCAATTTGACCTACGTAACGCAGAACTTTACCCATCGCTTTTGCGGCTTCAATACGCTGAGCAATTTGTGCATCAACTTCTACCAACTTTGCCATAAAAGCTTCTACATCACCGGAGGCATCAAATGATTCAGGCAGCACTGACTCAACCTTGATATCACTAAGTTCCAATTCCATACCTACTTCTCGGGCAAGAATAAGAACTTTACGAGCAACGTCCATACCACTTAGGTCATCGCGAGGGTCTGGTTCTGTGAAACATTTATCTCTCGCGATAGAAGTCGCTTCAGATAACGTCATTCCTTCATCTAGCATACCGAAAATATAAGATAAACTGCCTGATAAGATCCCGTTAAAACGAAGTAGTTTATCACCAGCAAAAAGTAGCTTTTTCAAGTTATCAATAACGGGTAAACCAGCACCAACCGTAGTTTCATACAAGAACTGGCGACGTTGTTTAAGCGCTGTTTTACGGAGTTCTTGGTAATAAGCCATATCTCGAGTATTGGCTTTCTTATTTGGTGTTACCACGTGCAAGCCAGCATTCATTACATCAAGATATTTGTTCGACACAAAATCGCTTGAAGTACAGTCCACCAACACTGGATTAAGCAACTGCTGCTCTTTGGCCCAAACCAACATGCCATCTAGATCGGCATCTTGTTCAGAGTCGGCTAACAACCCCTGCCAATTGTCCAAATTCACGCCTTGAGCATCGAGTAGCATTTGACGAGAGTTGGCGATGCCACAAACTCGAATAGCAATATGCTGCTCTTTTAACATATTGCGCTGCTGTTTAATCTGCTCAAGTAGTCCTGCTCCGACGTTACCGCAGCCCACTAAGAACACATCAAGATAATGCTGCACATCGAAAAATGATTGATGACAAGCTGAAATTGCATGCTTAGTTTTACGCTGTTCAACTACCGCTGAAATTGAACGCTCAGACGACCCCTGTGCAATTGCAACGATATTGACAGTCGCTTGAGCTAAAGCTTGGAAGAATTTAGCAGCAACCCCTTTGTGAGTTCGCATGCCGTCACCGATAAGCGATACAATCGCCAAATGATGACGCATTTCGATAGGCTCCAAAATGTCGCTCTTAAGCTCTAACTCAAATTCTAACTCTAAAGCCGATTTCGCTTTCGCCGCATCTTCTGTAGCAACACAAAAGCTAATACTGTATTCAGAAGAACTTTGTGTAATGAGAGACACTGATACGCCCGAGCGAGAAATAGCCCCCAATGTGCGACTCGCCATCCCTACCATACCTTTCATGCCAGGCCCTGACACATCAAACATAGTTTGATCATCGAGATTAGAAATCGCCTTAACATTTAGACCAGTTTCATCGGGTTGATCAGAAACCAAGGTACCAACTGCTTCTGGGTTAAAGGTATTACGGATATAACAAGGAATATGATACTGCGCGATTGGGGCAACGGTTTTAGGATGCAGTACTTTAGCGCCAAAATAAGAGACTTCCATCGCTTCTTGATAGCTAAGCTGCGACAACAATTTCGCATCCGACACAACACGCGGGTCTGTATTGTAAACACCGTCAACATCGGTCCAGATCTCGCAGCAGCTAGCACCTAAACAAGCTGACAATACCGCAGCTGAATAGTCAGAGCCATTGCGCCCAAGCGTGACTATGTTGCCTTGGTTATCACCTGCAGTAAAACCTGGCATCACCCATACTTGGGCAGAATCTAAGTTAATTGCGTTGAAACGTAACTTACTCGCCTCGATATCAACTGCTGACTCTAACTGAGGACCGTATCCCACCAGCAATGACTCAGGCAGCAAAAGATCTGCACTATGGTTAAATGATTTCATCACTTCAATCATTAGCGCTGCCGACAATTTCTCTCCACCGACTAATATTTGCGCTTCAACACTTGCAGGACATTCACCCAGCAAGCTCATACCATTTAGCTTGCTACTCCAAAGACTTAACTGCTGTTGCAGTTTGTCATTAAGCAAGCAATTTTGCTCTGAACTCAAGCTGTCAGCTGCTGCGCCGTATAGATTATTAAAAACTAGCTCTACTTTAGCTAAAACTTGGGCGTAATCACCACCACTCACCGCCACTTCAACCATTTCGATTAGGCCGTTTGTAACTGTCGCTGGCGCAGATAGGACGACAGCAGTGCGCTCTATGCCTGCAGATTGATTAACTATTTCAGCCGCATCTTTAAATCGCTGCCAATTAGCAAGCGATGTACCGCCAAACTTCATAACTTTCATCGTAAACTCCTTTTACCGCTCGCCCAAGAAACAAAAAAGCCCGCTCCTTTTGGGGGAGCGGGCTTGATATTTAGCTTATATCAGGTTGTGCTTAGCCCGCCCCCACGTTGGTAATCGTGGTGGTTGTAATAATGGTTGTGGTCATTAAAACGTGGCTAAACATAAAATTAGGTATTATCCAATTGGATTAATTTGTGTACTAACAGAATTGCTTTTTACTGGGGCGCTGTCAACCCCTAAATTTAACTAAATTGTTATTATTGAACCTTTAAGATTAAAAGGTAGCAGAAGTGTCATAAACTCTCATTTATAAGCATTTACTGACTCATTATATAAAGGAACATTGATTTACGTTGACGTAAACTAAAACGGAATCCAAATTAATAACCAACAAATACAAAAACTTAAAATAAATTAAACACTGAACAATCCAGTATAAATATGGAAAGGATAATATTGACAGATAAAACCATTCAACAGCATATTCTCAACAATTTACTCTAAAATTATTTAACAAGCTGTAAGGAAGCCTTTATCTAAATAAAATAGTACAAAGTATATAGATAAGTTCTATACCGAATAAAACTTAAGCAACAATTTTGCACTTTTGACAAATAAAAGATGTGGTTTAGGTAGCAGAAGTGCACTGCGTCTATCGCTTATAGCGTTAAAGCAGGCTAGAATGCGCGCAAATTTCCGATTGGAGCGAATATGAAAATCACCGAAAAATGTGCTGTTAGCATCCATTACCGATTATCAGATGCAAAAGGCCAGCTTGTAGAAAGTTCTTTTGAAGGCGAGCCAATGATCTATCTGCATGGCGCAGAAAACATGATCCCAGGTTTAGAAGCGGCTCTTGAGGGTAAAGTGCAAGGTGACACCCTTGATGTAACTGTAGATGCGGAGCAAGGCTATGGCGCTTACCATGACGGTCTTCGTCAAGAAGTACCACTATCTGCATTTGGCGATATTGAAGACATCGTTCCTGGTATGCGCTTTATTGCAGAGACTGAAATGGGTCAACGCCCAGTACAAGTTACTGAAGTTAAAGATGACGTAGTCATTGTTGATGGTAACCACCCTCTTGCAGGCCAATCTTTAGTATTTAACGTAGAAGTACTTGAAGTACGCGCTGCGACTGAAGAAGAAATTGCCCACGGTCATATCCATGCACACGGCGGCGGATGTGGTGGTCACGAGCATTCTCACGAAGGTGGATGCTGTGGCGGCGGGCACGATCACGGCCATGAAGGTGGTTGCTGCAGCGAAGACGAAACTAAAGAAGCAAAAGAAGGCTGTGATGGTAACGGCGGCTGTGGCTGCAGACACTAATTGCAGTTCTTTAGGGCTAACGCTTTAGCGCTAGTTCTTTAGCATGAATCTAAGCCTGTTTCATTATTCACAATGAAACAGGCTTTTTTTATGACTACAATCAAATCGACTATTTATATTTACTTAGTTTAGCGCCAGTGTTGACAGTCTTAATGCTAGCCAACTTAAGTAACAGAATGCTTTAATCATACTTAAGGATGATTAAAGCATTGCTTTGTAGCAAAGCCTGAGTGGTAAAAGGTATCAAAAGCCAAGTTCAAATGGATGGATTCAAACAAAAGGGTTGTTTGAGCTAAAAAATGAAAAGCAAAGGATCTGCAAATGTTATCTAAACCAATCTACGAAGCGCTCCCATTTTGTTATTTATCGCTCGGGAGCCTTAGCTTTATGTTACTCCCTTCTATTTATGCGCAAACACTGGGTATTGTAATCTTTTTATTTGGTAGCCATATTTACCTATTGCGCTCAAGTAATCGCCGTACCGATCCTAAAAGGCGTCGTAAAAAAGGTTGGCTCCCTGCCTTTATTTATGAGCATATACCACGCCTTTTTCTACTATTGAGCCTATTACTTCTAAAAGTCGATTCGACTACTATACCAATCATTAGCCTTTTATTGATGAGCAGTGCGTTGTACCTTGCCTTAAGACGCTCCCAATATCGTAAGCACAAAACAACAGATGTGTATTGGCTGTCTTAATGGTTCATTCATAATTGAACTTGATATCTGAAAGTGAAATTAAGCTCCATCCATAATGAGCAGTTTAATTGAGTCTCTTTGCTCTACAGGCATATGCTTAAGATAATTAGAACAGCGTGTAATCGTCGCAATACTAATCTCAAACTCCTGCGCTATTTGGCGCTGGCTCATTTCGCCTTGCAGTAACATTTGAAATACTTTCAACCTACCAGCAACAGCACTGCGCTCTTCTTCTGTTAGCAATAGCTCAAATAATACAATTAAGCTTTGCTGATCTGGTTGCATTAATACCTTCTCTAATACCGAATCCCACTCTGCGCGCATCATAACTCCTATTTACAACTAATCACGTACTAGTGCGTCATTACGCACTGATTGTAGCAAGATTATCGAGCCAATACACTTTTGCTAATACCAATCAGTATAAGAATTAGCGTGGTTCAGAGCGCTTTTGGGTAAGCTAACGCAAGGCGAATAACTGAAAGAATGGTAACTCGCTTGTAAAGTTGCTCAACCAAGAAGTAGGTAGCCAAAACGCTCTAGAATGCCGAGTTTTTTTGTGGCCCTGATACTGCGACGCCCAAGAAAAAAGTGGGAGTTCATCCCTCGTTTCTCTATGATCCTCACGCGTTATAAACCACATAGAGCTGGTGAATCTCATTAAAGCAAGACTATACGGATATAGAAGGTAGAGTAGTGCAGGAGCAGTTACCGAGAAGCATTTAATGATCTTGCCTCGGTGACGCTAAACTCTCTCTGAGCGAATAAACCTTTATATTAGTTGGTATAGATATCACTCATTTGTAACTAAGAGTAACTATTATGAAAAACGATTGGTGCTGATAGGATAAAACTATATACAATGGCGGCAGGACGGATCACATAACACAATAAAAACGTGAGAAATAACCATGAATAAGATTGCAAAGATGAGCCTTATCGCACTAGCTGCAACAACAACGTTCGCAACAAGTGTTTACGCAAATAACTTTAAAGAAGCGGAAGACGCAGTTCATTACCGCCAATCTGCTTTTAGTATGATTGCCTATAACTTTGGTGATATGGGTGCCATGTTAAAAGGCAAGAAAGAGTTCAACGCCGAAGTTTTTGCTATGCGTGCAGAAAATGTTGCAGCGCTATCTAAGCTACCATTAGAAGGCTTCATCGCGGGTTCTGACAAAGGCGACACCGAAGCCCTTGCAAAAATTTGGAGCGATAAAGCAGACTTTGACGCTAAGATGAAGACCTTTCAAGAAAATGCAGCAGTTCTTGCTCAAGTTGCAGCTAAAGGTGATAAAAGAGAACTTAAAAAAGCTTTTGGTAACACAGGTAAAGGCTGTAAAGGTTGTCACGACGTATATAAGAAAGACTAATTAGTCTTTCTGCCACACATAAAAGCCTGTTTAATTAAACAGGCTTTTTAATTGTAAATTCGATACCTTACTTAAAGCATATCAATCACAGGTAACATTAAGTAATTCACAACAAGAGCGCCAATCACAGCCGCAATAACAACAGCTTTAATAACAGAGGCAAAGGCAAGTTCATCAGCGTTAATAGCCGCAACCTTAGACTCGGGTAACTTCTTATAACCACTAAACATGGCACCAAGGATTTTGTCACCTTTAATCATATGAACCCCAACAGCGAGTACATGCACCGCAGCTAAGATTAAAATCAAATCAAAATTCTTCTTATGTAACCAAGTCAACCAACTTGCGGTATCGGAGCTCACTAAAGAATAAAGTGGACCTTCAGTAAAGATTTCGTCTGTGGCAAATAAACCTGTCACTAACTGTACGCAAACTAAGGTAATTAACGTAACTACCATGTAGCCACCAACAGGATTGTGTCCTACAGAAGCTGAGATCCCATCACGCTTAGTTTGAGCAAGATAGTTTATAACTGTTTTGGGGGAGCGAACAAAGTGACTAAAGCGAGCAGTCTCACTACCTATTATTCCCCAAATAAGTCTAACGCCAATTAACACCATCAAGCCGTAGGCTAAAATCTGATGCCATTCCATTTCGCCCGCATCGGCGGTCCACCATAATCCTGCGAGCAAGCACAACATACCCCAATGGAAAACGCGAGTTGGAATATCCCACACTTTAACTTTGACTAGATTTTGTTCCATGTTACGGCACTCTTGAAAAATAATTCATCTGGTGGCGACATTATAGAGCGGGAATTACCTGAGGGCTATCGAGTTATTTACACTGGGATTTTTGCGAAAAAGGCTAAAGTAGAGTCAACTTATCTAATCCAATATGAGCCAATTTTTCAGGGTTTACAAGGAAATTTGCCCAGTTATTGTCTATATTTGTCTAAGTGATCAAATAAAAAGCGAACAGTTTAAAAGAGCCAACAAAACGTGATTTAGATCACGACTTTTGATTCTGAGATTGGTAGTCTGAATTCAAGGAAACAACAAAAGGTTCGAAATATGATAAAGATTACTAGCAAGCACTTTGAAGTTACTGAATCTATCCGCGAACGTATTGAAACCAGACTAGGTAAGTTAGCAAGACACGATGTGCAGCTAATTAATCCGCACGTTATTATTGAACAGGAGAAGCAAGGGTTTAAAATTGAAGCTTCTGTCGGCATCCCAAGTGCCAAGTTATTTGCCCAGGCGAAACACGACGACCTTTACGCAGCAATTAATGCAATGGGACAAAAGCTGGAGAAACAGCTAAATCGCCTGACTCATAAACCAGAAAGTCAACGTCACGCAGCGCTTAAAGTAGAAGATGATGCCATTGATGACGACTTTGATGACAACTTAGAGGAGGAATACGCAGCTTGATATCATTGTTAAATTTACACGCAAAGCGCACCCTCGGGTGCGCTTTTTAATGCAAAAAACTCAATAACAACAAGTTTTGATTGACACTCAAGCGCCCCACCTTTAGTTTTAATTGCATGAACAAAATCCACACTGCATTTTTTACTTTCTTTTTTATACCCCCCACTTCTGGAGGCGGAATTTCGGTGTAAAAACGAAAGTGAAAATTCCAAAGCCTCCCACATGGGAGGCTTTTTTATGTCAGCAAAGGCAAGTTCTAATTTTTAACTTCAAAAACTCAGTGCGCATTAAAAGATACAGAGGCCAAGATGAACAAACCACAACCTTTAGATCACACTCGTGAACAGATCACTAGTCTCGACAATGACTTATTAGCACTACTCGCAAGACGAAGAGAGCTTAGCCTAGATGTAGCACGCAGCAAAGAGGTTGATGTTAGACCTATCCGCGATACTATCCGTGAAAAAGAACTGCTTTCAAGACTCGTCAAGCAAGGGCGGGAACAAGGGCTAGATGCCCACTACGTGATTTCACTGTATCAAAGCATTATTGAAGACTCTGTGCTCAATCAGCAAGCCTATTTGCATGGTCGTGCCAACCCTGAAACCCAACAGCAACAATATTGCATTGCTTATCTCGGAGCCCGTGGTTCTTATTCATATCTAGCAGCAAGCCGCTACTGCGATAGACGCCAAGTGGAAATGCAAGACTTAGGCTGCCAAAGTTTTGATGAAATTGTGGAAGCTGTAGAGTCTGGACATGCGGATTATGGATTCTTACCAATTGAAAATACCTCATCAGGCTCAATCAATGAAGTTTACGATGTTCTGCAGCACACCAGTCTTGCTATTGTCGGTGAAACAACTATTGAAGTAGGCCATTGCTTATTAGCAAATAGTGGCAGCTCCATTAACGATATCAAAACCGTTTACGCCCACCCGCAACCAATAAGTCAATGCAGTCGCTACCTGAGCCAACACAGCGAATTTAAATTGGAGTATTGCTCAAGCAGCGCTGAGGCAATGGAAATGGTCTGCAATGCCAATGATAATAGTGTCGCCGCAATCGGCAGTGCAGAAGGTGGTGCATTGTATCAATTGGAAGCGGTTGAAACGGGTCTTGCCAACCAAAAAGTCAATCAGAGCCGTTTTATTGTGGTGGCGAGAAAAGCAGTTGAAGTACCGTCACAATTACCGGCAAAGTGCACCCTGATTATGGCTACAGGCCAAAAGCCTGGCGCATTGGTTGAAGCCTTATTAGTCCTTAAAGCTCGCAACCTAAACATGAGCAAACTTGAGTCGCGCCCAATTCCAGGCACGCCTTGGGAAGAAATGTTCTACCTTGATATCGACGCTAACCTCTCTAGTGAGCCAATGCAGGCTGCTCTGAAAGAATTAGAAAGAACTACCCGCTTTATCAAAGTACTAGGCTGTTACCCATGTGAAACCGTTAAACCGACTCAGTTAAGCAATAGTCAGCTAATGATTGAGCCTAACACCTCGAAAACGACCGCGGTTACAACGCCAACTAACCATAAACAGCAGCGTTTTAGTAAGCAGTATAAAAATGAACCAACTCAAGTAATTTGCGGACAACTTAACCTTGGTAACGGTAATCTAGGTGCTATAGCTCAGGTGCAACTCCCCCTTGATTTACAACAGTTTGAGCAAATGGCCAAAGAGCTAAAAGAATCTGGGTTCCAAGCGGTTGTTATTCAAGGCTTGAGTCAACAAAGCGATCTCATTAGTTCCATCGATAAATTTAAGCATGCCCTAAGTCAATTTAACCTAGTGTGTATTTTAGCGATTGAACATGAAACTGATTTAAGCATGGCAATCCAATTTGCCGATGTGGTAATGCTTGCTGGCAACTTAATGTATAACCAAGCCATACTCAGCCAGCTCGGCAGTTTACTGGTGCCAGTGATTTTAGAGCGAAATGCAATGGCAAGCGTGGATGACTTACTTAATGCGGCAGAAGAAGTGCTCAGCCAAGGCAATCAACAGCTAATCCTATGTGAGTCTGGTGTAACCACACTTAATAACTCAGGTAAACCATCGCTAGATCTAGCCGCTTTAGTAGAGCTGAAGGCGATGAGTCATTTACCGGTTGTGGTTAATCCAAGTTATGCTATTGATGCTGATCAACTAGCTACATTTGCTAAAGCCATTAAGCAGCTAAAAGGTGACGGTGTAATGATGAATCTAAGCGCGATAGACACAACGGCTCCCGCTCATCCTGATGAGCTAATAAAAGTGGTATTAGGCAACTTGTACCACTAACTCAAGTAAAGATTAAGGTTTACGCTGAGCTTCGTGCTCAGCGTTACTTTTATCAATTAGACTCGGGATTGTAGTGCCTTGAACCAGTATAGAGAACACCACTACGGCATAGGTCATCACCATTAGAAGTTCACGTAAATCAATGTTACTGCCAGCTAAAATCGATACGCCCGTAGGTAAACTCATCGCCATAGCAAGTGCTAAGCCGCCACGTAGCCCGCCCCAAACTAATATCTTCTCCGCATAAGAGTTATAACGTCTAAAGCGTCTAAACCCGAAATAAGGCAGATAAATGCTGATAATTCGGCCAATAAGCACTATCGGCACTGCCAGTAACATAAACCACCATAGCTCAGCGTCAAAGTGGATCAGTAACAACAATAATCCAAGTAGTAAGAACAGTAATGAATTAAAGAAAGACTCGATCAGCAGCCAAAAACTATCTAGATGCTCCCACTCACTTTCTTTAAGTAATCTAGGCACACTGACATTGCCAATAATTATCCCCGATGCCACCATAGCTAAAGGCCCTGACACGCCAAGCATATCTGCTCCAACGTAGCCTGCACTAGGTACAAGTAGCGTCATCAATAAGTACTGAGTTCGCTCTTCAGAGAAATGCAGCATACCATGTAGCATCGCCGCTAAAATGCCGCCATAAAGCAGCCCACCTAATGCTTCGCGAATAAATAAGCCACTGACACCTGCTACTGTTAGCGGCTCTGTGGAGAAGGCCACCTGAGATATAGCAACAAAAATAACTAATCCAATACCGTCATTAAACAGTGACTCGCCTTCGACTTGAATAGCGATATCTTCTGGCGCACCTAACTGCTTAATTATGGCCAACACAGCAATCGGATCGGTTGGTGAGATCAACGCGCCAAACAGCAGGCAATAACTGAAGTTAAGCTGTAAGCCCAAAAAGCCAGACAACAGGTATAACAAACCGCCAATAACTAAGGTAGAGATAAGTGTCCCGACAAATGCCAGCACAAAAATTTCCCAACGTTGCTGCTTCAATACATTGAGTTTTATCTGCAACGCACCGGCAAACAATAAAAAGCCTAACATGCCGTTCAGCAGCAAAGCTTTAAAATCCAGCTGTTCTAAGTCGGTTACTAAAGTTGAATAAACTGACACGCCGAAAATCTTACCCGCCGCCAAGATGGCGAGACTTAATCCCAGTGCTAATGCGGTGATCGTTATAGTCTGTTGCCAACGGTGTAATCGGGAAGAAATGAGCGAAATAACTAAGGAAAGTGCAGATAAAAGGCAAAGAATTTCGTAACTAGTCACAGGCGGGTCTCAGTCAGGTTCTAAATGTTAGGATTTGGCTATATAAGATTAGATATTTCGGCCTTCAATAAGACTTAACCAACCTTTAAACACACGCCCCGCAAACCACAAAGCGCCTGCGACATAAAGTGTTGTACTGAGCCACTGTGGGGTAGCGAGATAACCAACAATAAAAACGGTAAACAGGCCTATGATAGACCAACGCTGCCAACGTAAGTGCACTGCCATAGTACTATTTGAATATTGTTGCGGCTGGTAGATATTAATGAGCAGGCTGAGTGCTGCTGGAACAAGAAAAAGCGGAAAACAGGCCATTAAGCCATATAAGAGGTGCGCAAGACTCTTGTCTTCTAGTGCTAGCGGTTGAGAATGTAAAGTTGATGCCATACGCCACTCCATAGAGATATATTATCTAAGACGGTAAGAGACAGGCGCTATTCCATCAAGGCCTGTCATTAACCTTACTTTCTCAAACTGAGTTACGCAACTTTCACCGCTGATTTATTTCAGATTTAC
Organism: Shewanella sp. 10N.261.52.F9; assembly: GCF_041471165.1. Taxonomy (NCBI): domain Bacteria; kingdom Pseudomonadati; phylum Pseudomonadota; class Gammaproteobacteria; order Alteromonadales; family Shewanellaceae; genus Shewanella; species Shewanella sp. 10N.261.52.F9. The sequence goes on along the minus strand of NZ_JBFRNX010000012.1, from coordinate 130,743 downwards.
ATCGATTAGCAAGCCCAACAACCGACTTTTAGCCCTCAAAGTTCTAAGGTTACATCCGACTTTAATTTACTCGAACATGCCAGTACGTAACCCGCTGCAATTTCATCCGCTGTCAGTGCCATTTGGCTTGAAGATTCGACTTCGCCTGCCACCACTTTGCACTTACAGGCGCCGCACACGCCCGAACGACAAGCGGCAATAATCGGTAAGCCTTCTGCTTCAATGCCGTCCAGCAGCGTTTGCTCAGCAGATAAAGTGCGATTTCTGTCACCAATACTCAGCATAAAGTCACTCGTATCAGTGGTGTGATTTGCCGCTTGCTCTTTCGCCGCATCGAGTTCTGCACTATCACCTTTAAAACTGCCAAAGCTTTCTTGGTGAAACTTGCTCATATCAAAATCTAGCGATTCAAGTAATGCTTTAACTGCATTCATATAAGGCTCTGGACCGCAGACAAATACTGTACGCGCTTTAAAGTCAGGCACTAGGCGAGCGAGATTTTCAGCATTTAAGCGCCCTGCTTGTTTGTCGGTAAACTTAGCGCTAATTCCAACATTAGCGAATATGCCAAGCTCTTCTAAAATATAGTTAAGCTTAAAGTTACCACTTCGCTCAGCCATTTGCGCTATAGCAGCCTCAAAGATTAAGTCGTTATTAGTTTTAGCACTGTGTAAAAAGCTGATATCCGGACCGATTTCAGTATCAGTTAACCAACGAGACATGGAAAACATTGGCGTAATACCGCAGCCCGCGCTCAAAAATAGGTATTTCTGCGCAGTAATATCCACCAAGTTAAACACGCCATCAGGTCCTAAAGCGCGCACAACATGCCCGACTTCAAGGTGATCAGCCAGGTAGTTAGATACCTTGCCGCCAGCAATTCGCTTCACCGTTAATACAATCGAATAGGGACGAGAAGGTGATGAGCTAATAGTATAACTGCGGCCAATTTTCTCGCCGTTAATTTCAAGTAATAACGTCAAAAACTGCCCCGGTTTGAAGTGGAACTTAACCGGTTCTGTGCCTTGAAAGCGAAAACTCATGACGTCGTGAGTTTCATTCCACTTTTCAACACAAACTAACTGATGCTCACCCGATTGCCACTGCTGGGCAAAAAATGGATCTGGCATAGAAACCTGACTACTGATTGCTACATTCATACGACACCTACCTATTACACATTAAAGCGAACAAACTTTAAAACTAAAAAATGGCCACACGCTGGTGACCATTCTTGACTTAACTTTCACCCAATCAGTTAATGCTACGCGACGTTAAGCACGCGGTTTAAATCAGCTTCAACTGTGGTGGTGTTACGAAGGCCAAACTTCTCTTCTAGCACTTTAGCTAGATTAGGCGTTAAGAATGCTGGCGCAGTTGGGCCTGTCATGATGTTTTTCACACCCAGAGACAATAGGGTTAGCAGTACCACAATCGCTTTTTGCTCAAACCAAGAAAGGACTAAAGTAAGCGGTAGTTCATTGATGTCACACTCGAACGCTTCAGAAAGCGCAATCGCAAGCTGAATAGCCGAGTAAGCATCGTTACACTGACCAATATCCAATAGACGTGGAATACCATTAATGTCACCAAACTCAAGCTTGTTGAACTTATACTTACCACAACCTAGTGTCAGAATAACTGAGTCAGCCGGCGCTTGAGTCGCGATATCAGTGAAATAACCACGCTCTTGCTTATCACCGTCACAACCGCCTACCAAGAAGAAATGCTTGATTGCACCACTCTTCACATTTTCAATTACGGTAGGAGCCGCAGCCATTAGCGCGTTACGAGCAAAACCTATGGTGATTAGATGGGGGATCTCATCATAGATGAAGCCTTCTAAAGACTCAGCTTTAGCAATAACCTCGCTGAAATCGTCACCAATGATGTGAGTCACACCAGGCCAACCAACGATACTACGAGTGAAGATACGGTCAGAGTAATCACCAACATTTGGGTCGATGATACAGTTAGACGTCATAACAACTGCGCCAGGGAATGTAGCAAACTCTTTTTGCTGATTCTGCCATGCACTGCCATAGTTACCCACTAAGTGTGAATACTTTTTAAGTTCAGGATAAGCCAGTGCAGGCAGCATCTCACCGTGAGTGAAGACGTTGATGCCTTTACCTTGGGTTTGCTCAAGGATAAGTTCAAGATCTTTCATGTCGTGGCCCGACACTAAAATCGCCTTACCTTTAACAGACTTAGTATTGACTTGAGTTGGCTCTGGGTGGCCAAAGGCGTGAGTTTCACCTTCATCTAGCATTGCCATTACGCGGTAGTTAAGCTGACCAATCTGCATTGCAGTATTAAATAGCTTATCAGCATCAACAGAGTCTTCACCAAGAAATGCCATGATCTGGTGGAACTCACCAGCCACTTCATCGCTAGTTTGTTCTAACACACGAGCGTGCTCCATATAAGCTGCAGCGCCTTTAAGACCGTATAAGCAAAGTAAACGTAAACCCATGATATCTTCATGAACTTCATCTTTACCGCGGTTAGGCACAGCTTGAAGCGCTTGAGTTAGCATTTCAGGTTTGCTAGTACCAAGTACCAACTGCATTGGCGCATTCATTGGTTTGGCATCAATGCTTAGTTCGCTGCACTTGGCTTCATAAGCCGCTTTTAAGCGATTACGGAAGGTTTCAGCTTGAGTTGTATAAGCGATAATACGCTCATCATCAAAATTCACATTGGTTAGTGTCGCAAAGAATGCTTTAGGAACGAAGGTATCAATCTCATGATCAACAATACCTACTTCACGAGCAAGGGCTGCGTATGAAGATACGCCTTGTAAGATATAAATAAGAAGATCTTGTAAGTCTGAAGTATCTGAAGACTTACCGCACATACCTTGCGTGTAGCTACAGCCATTACCCGCAGGTGTTCTAATTGTTTGCTCACATTGAATACAAAACACGACACTAACTCCTATAATTTAATCATGCATTTTATTTGCATGTTTTGAGGTTAGTCTACGCTTCTTGAAAATTTGCAAAAGGACTTTCTATGATTAAAGGCTGAAACTATGAAAGAGATCACTTTTAGTTTTCACTAATAAAGACTGAAAGCCCCAACGTGAACATAAGTTAAAACGTTTATTTTCAATAGTTAAGGTTATTCATATAAGGGGCTAAAAAGAGGAGGGACTGAAAAAAATCCGTCAGAGAGGGATTTAAGGAGTACTGATAAGCATTATCAACTGCAGCCAGAATTCAATAGCAAAACATAAAAAAGGCGCTTAAGCGCCTTCTATAAAATATATTCATTTTTGCTAAAAGCGGATGCTAATCATCAGCCTTAAACTGTTAGCCGGTTTTCATATCGTTAACTGACTGCAACATCGCCCGGCTCTCTCGTTGGAACTGTGGCGCAAAGTCACCAAACCAACGCGAAACTTCAGCAAACTGCTCAACAAATGCATCACGATTACCGGACTTTAGAATAGATAATGCTTGGGAGTAGTTATCTAAATAGTCACCAATCGCTACTAAACTTTCTTCTTGAGCAAAAATAATGTCGGCATATAACTCTGGGCTTTGAGCAAACAGACGCCCTACCATCGCCAGCTCTAAGCGGTAAATTGGCGAGCTAAATTGCAGTAATGACTCAATATCGGCTTCTTCTTTGTATAGGTTTAAGCCGTATACAAATGAGGAGAAGTGTCGCATCGCCTGCACTAACTGCATGGCTTTATCATGCTTACTCGGTTCAGCCTCAACAATACGCGCGCCCCAGATTTCGATTTGCTCAATCAGCCATTGGTAAGCATCACTATCGCGGCCATGACAAACCACTACAACTTGCTTAGCTAAACTGCCAACATCCGGACCAAACATAGGATGTAAGCCAAGAACGGGGCCTGAATGCGCGGCAAGCATTGCGTCAACGGGTGCGCCTTTAATCGATGTTAAGTCAGCTAAAATACAGTCTTTAGGTAAATTGGTTAGCTTGTCAGCAATCAATTCACAAGTAATATTGATTGGCACGGTGACTATCACTAGGCCCGCACCATCAAAAATGCTTTCGCTATTGACCCAGTCATCTTTATCTAAGCTTTTTACTTGGTAACCAGACAAAGTCAGCATTTGCGAGAACAAGCCGCCAAGCTTGCCTTCACCGCCTACAATCACTACATGGCCTAAATCTTGTTTTATTTGCTTAAAGCCAACATCTTTCTCATTGAGGTAAGACTCACGCATCAAACGACGCAGAATATCTTCAATCAGCTGCGGCTCAACATTCATGGATTTAGCTTCAGCGCGGCGTTTAGCGAGCATGTTGGCTTCACGCTGCGGCGCATAAATTGGTAAACCTGCACCATGTTTTACGGCGCCAACTTGGGCGACTAAATCGAGACGCTTTCTAAGTAAGTGCAGAAGCTGCTGATCAACACCATCAATTAAGCCTCTTAGGTTTTCAAGCTCTGCTGTCGTCTTCTCATTCATCAATCTATCTTCCATCAGCCATTTGCTACTTTGAGCATATCAAATCGAGTCGGTAATATTGGGGCTAATAAGCTAGCACCATCGCGCAACAAGGTTTCCGTGGTTTGCCAGTCGATACACGCATCTGTCACCGATACACCGTAAGACAGTTCATTCATCGGTATGTCACTGCTTTGCTTACCCGCATTTAAGTGACTTTCAAGCATAACACCAATAATTGATTTATTACCCAAAGCGATTTGGTTAAATACGTCTTCACAGACAGGCTTTTGTTTGTTGTGATCTTTTGACGAATTGCCATGGCTGCAATCAACAATTAAACGTGCACTTAACTTTGCCGCATGCAGCTGCTGTTCACACTCTGCCACACTCGCAGCATCGTAATTTGGCGCTTTACCGCCACGTAAAATCACATGGCCATCAGGATTACCTGCCGTTTGTAATAGCGCAACCTGCCCTTTTTGGTTGATCCCCATAAAACGATGGCTACTTGCTGCAGACTCAAGTGCATTAATGGCGACACCTAACTTACCGTCGGTGCCATTTTTAAAACCAACTGGCATAGATAGACCCGATGCCATTTCACGGTGCGTTTGCGACTCAGTGGTGCGCGCGCCAATCGCTGACCAAGTGATAAGCTCAGACATGTACTGTGGGCTAATAGGATCTAATGCTTCTGTTGCAACAGGCAGCTCAAGCTCTGCTAGCCAAATCATCAACTCACGGGCTTTTCTTAAGCCTTTATCGACATCAAAGGATTCATCCATATCAGGATCATTAATCATGCCCTTCCAGCCAACAGTAGTGCGCGGCTTTTCAAAGTAAACCCGCATTAATACAAAGAACTCATCACCTAATTCGTCATGCAGTTTTTTAAGCTTAAGCGCGTACTCTTTAGCTGCATCAATATCATGGATGGAGCAAGGGCCTGAAATCACTAGTACGCGGTTATCGCGCTTATGCACTATATCTGCAACGGTTTTGCGTGCATTAAGTACATATTGATAAGCATGCGTAGACAAAGGCAGATCGCGCTTTAGCTCTTCTGGCGTGACCAGCACTTGCTCTGAACTAATATGGACATTGTTGATTGTGTCTTGTTGCATGATTATCACCTGTATTTATGCTTACTGTATTTCGCTGCCAGTTGCTATTTCACTGAAAAACGTCTCGATTTGTTTGCTTGTGATTGTTATAAACCCAACCCCAAGTAATATTGTAACGGTACACCATTACACCTTGAGAACACTATGCCTATTCGTGCTGTTGAGATCAAGCACTGATTTTAAATAATGAAAAATTTAACGGTAGACAAAACGCAGTAGAGGACAGAAGAAGGCTTACTAAAATTTAGGCAACAAAAAACCGCCATATAGGCGGTTTCTCGTGCGAACACTGCATCTTTTTTTTAGCGAGTACTAAATTACTTAGTAGCAAGCTTCTCACGGATACGTGCAGACTTGCCTGAACGATCACGTAGGTAGTAAAGCTTAGCACGACGAACACGGCCGCGACGCTTAACTTCGATGCTAGAGATGATTGGGCTGTGAGTCTGGAACGCACGCTCAACACCTTCACCATTAGAGATTTTACGTACTGTGAATGCAGAGTGAACGCCGCGGTTACGCTTAGCGATTACAACGCCTTCAAACGCCTGTAGACGCTCTTTACCGCCTTCTACAACACGTACTTTAACAACTACTGTATCACCGGCACCAAATTGTGGTACGTCGGTTTTCATTTGCTCTTCGTTGAGCATTTTGATGATGTTATTCATTAAATAAACTCCATACTAGTAATAACTGCGCTTCGACTAATCATCTTGTTTGATGCTGTCAACAAATTCGGCTAAAAGCTTCTCTTGTTCGCCAGTCAGAGCTAGATTTTCAAGTAATTCTGGTCGTCTCAACAAAGTCCTACCTAGGCTTTGCTGTAAACGCCAGCGTCTAATATGTTCGTGGTTGCCACTTAGTAATACGGCTGGAACATCCAGTCCATCCAAACTTTCAGGACGCGTATAGTGGGGACAATCCAGTAATCCGTCAGAGAAAGAATCTTGCTCTGCAGAAGCTTGCTTTCCTAGCACGCCAGGAACCAATCTTGAAACTGAATCAATCAGAGTCATCGCCGGAAGCTCACCGCCCGAAAGCACGTAATCTCCTATTGACCACTCTTCGTCCACTTCAGTTTGAATAATGCGCTCATCAACACCTTCGTATCGACCACACACTAAAACCAAACTGGATGATTGAGCTAACTCTTCAACGCCTTGCTGTGTCAGCTTACGGCCCTGAGGAGAAAGGTAAATCACCTTCGCATCTTTTCCAGCTGCAGCCTTAGCTGCATGGATGGCATCACGTAGAGGCTGCACCATCATCAACATTCCAGGGCCACCACCATAAGGGCGGTCATCCACAGTTTTATGTTTATCATGGGTGAAATCACGGGGATTCCACGTTTGCAACTCTAGTAACCCTTTACTAACTGCACGACCCGTTACACCAAAGTCTGTTACGGCACGAAACATCTCGGGAAACAGGGTTACTACCCCTAACCACATATGTTCTACCTCGACTTAAAAGTCCGGATCCCAATCCACTAAAATCTGTTTTGCTGCCAAATCCACCTTTTGGATGAACTGGTCAGTAACAAAGGGAATCATACGTTCCGCTTTGCCAAAGCCATCTTTCGCGTTTGCTTTAACTAAAAGTACGTCATTTGATCCTGTTTCCACGATCTCTTGCACTGTACCCATGTTGTAGCCTTTGGTATTGGTAACTTCACAGCCGATAAGATCTCGCCAGTAGAATTCATCTTCTGGTAAATCTTGCATCTGATCCGCTGGCACAGCAATCTCACAATTAGTAAGCGCTTGCGCCTCATCCCGTGTTGATACGCCTTCAAGACAAGCAACGACGGCTTTACCTTGGAAACGCCACTGGGCGACCTTAACCTCGCGCCATTCGCCTTGTTCTTTAATAAGCCAAGGTGAATAGTCAAAGATACCTTCAACAGAGTCGGTATAGGTAGTGATCTTCAACCAACCTTTAATGCCATAACTTGAACCGATTTTGCCAAGGATGACGGGTTCTTGTTTACTACTCATCAATCTATACCTTAACGCTATTAAGCAGCAGCTTTACGAGCGTCTTTGATCAGTTTTGCTACACGATCAGTAGTAGCAGCACCGTTAGCAACCCAATGCTCAACACGGTCAAGATCTAAGCGTAGAGCTTCTTCTTGGCCACGAGCTACAGGGTTAAAAAAGCCAACGCGCTCGATGAAACGACCGTCACGGGCGTTACGGCTGTCAGCTACAACGATGTTATAAAATGGACGCTTTTTTGCGCCGCCACGAGCTAAACGAATGGTAACCATGCGTTTGGTATCCTCTAATGATTTGCTTTTTATCAAGCAAAAATAAAAACTGAAACTCCGTGTTCGCGGAGAGCCCCAGATAGAAAGCCGGCAGATTTTACCTGACTGACCGACGAATGCAACCGTAATCGGCGTTTTTTACACCTAAAACGATAAACAGACCAGAGCAAGTTTTACTCTAGTCTGTAAATTTAGCTTTGCAGAATATTAATAATGCCTAGCGGCCGGGCATTTTCATGCCTGGTGGGAGCATACCGCTCATACCACGCATCATCTTTTTCATGCCACCTTTTGACGACATTTTCTTCATCATCTTCTGCATTTGCGTAAACTGTTTCAATAAACGGTTCACGTCTTGAATTTGTGTGCCGCTGCCCATCGCGATTCTGCGCTTACGCGAACCTTTGATGATATCAGGGCGTTGACGCTCACCCGGTGTCATAGAATTGATAATCGCTTCCATCTGCCCAGTCATCTTGCCGTCTTGAACTTGAGCAAGCGCTTCAGGTGGTAACTGACCCACACCCGGTAGCTTCTCAATCATGTTCATCATGCCACCCATATTCTTCATCTGCTGCAACTGCTCACGGAAATCTTCTAAATCAAAATTTCCGCCTTGCTTTACTTTAGCAGCAAGCTTCATGGCTTTTTCTTGATCGACGCCGCGCTCTACCTCTTCAATAAGAGAAAGCACATCGCCCATACCAAGAATACGTGAAGCCACACGATCAGGGTGGAACGCTTCTAGTGCGTCGGTTTTTTCACCAACACCTAAGAATTTAATTGGCTTACCTGTGATATGGCGAATCGATAATGCCGCACCGCCGCGTGCATCACCATCAACTTTAGTTAAAACCACACCGGTAAGTGGCAAGGCTTCATTAAAAGCTTTAGCTGTATTTGCCGCATCTTGACCTGTCATGGCATCAACCACAAACAGCGTCTCAACTGGCTTAACCGCCGCATGAAGGTCTTTAATTTCGTCCATCATGGCTTCATCGACGTGCAAACGACCTGCAGTATCGACAATAACCACATCAATAAACTTTAGCTTCGCGTGCGCAATGGCAGCATTAGCAATATCGACTGGCTTTTGGCTAACATCTGATGGGAAGAATTGAACGTCTACTTCAGCAGCTAAGGTTTCTAGCTGCTTGATTGCAGCAGGACGGTATACGTCGGCAGAAACCACAAGTACAGATTTCTTCTCACGCTCACGTAAGAATTTAGACAGTTTTGCAACACTGGTGGTTTTACCCGCACCTTGCAAACCCGCCATCATGATTACAGCTGGAGGCTGTGCCGATAGGTCTAAAGCTTCATTCGCTTCGCCCATCGCATTTTCAAGTTCGCTTTGAACGATCTTAATAAAGGCTTGGCCTGGACTTAGACTCTTAGAAACCTCTTGTCCAACAGCGCGTTCTTTAACGCTATTTACGAATTCACGAACCACAGGCAAGGCAACATCGGCCTCAAGAAGTGCCATGCGGACTTCGCGTAAGGTTTCCTTAACGTTTTCTTCCGTTAAGCGACCACGGCCACTGATATTTTTCAGAGTCCGTGACAATCTGTCAGTTAAGTTCTCAAACATTATCCAGTTCTTTACCGTTTAAAATTTACATTGATGGGGCTGTATTATAGCGATGCCCAGATATTATGCTACAGAATGACGCAAGTAACTTTTATAACTAGGCCTTACAATCGATAAATATTTAACAAAAATCGCTGTTAGGACAAAGAATCAGCCAATTTTTGCAATCAAGGTCACTGCCCAAAAGACCTTTGCTCATGTTATTCTAGTTGACAACGTTATCGGTGAATTCTGAGATATAAAACCTAATAACGTAAGCAAAGAGACCTAAAGCGATAATTTCGCTCATTCTGCGATTTAACTCCTGTTTGAATCAGGCTAGTATGCAATTCGTTTGGTCAGCTTTAGTTAAACGTTATTAAGTATGCGTAACGCATCAGACTCATAAACAATAGGTTAATACTCAATGGTCATTTTTTCCGCTTCAGCCATGTTATTTTATAGTATTGCTTTGGTTCTCGTCGCAAGTCGCCTGTTTCATGTAGACGGACCAAACAGAAAACTCGTCGCTGGGTTTGCAGCTGTAGGCGTGGTGCTGCATGCTGCAGCCCTATCTCAAACCATAATGACAAGTGACGGGCAAAACTTTAGCTTAACCAACGTAATTTCGATGGTTAACTGGATTATTACCTTTAGCTTTACCATTTTGTTATTCAGACTCAAAGTCATCGTAGTATTGCCAGTAGTCTACGTCTGCTCAATCATTTCTGTTGCGCTATTATGGTTAGTACCACCAGAATACATCATTCACTTTGAGATCCATCCTGATGTACTCGTTCACGTTGTCTTGTCACTAATGGCGTACAGTGCATTAATGATTGCGGCGCTTTATGCGATTCAATTAGCAATTATCCAGAACCGTCTTAAGAACAAGAAAATTGTGATGACATCGGCTATGCCACCGCTGATGACCGTCGAAAAACAGCTATACCACTTAGTGATTGTAGGCGTAATTTTATTGAGTTTGTCACTCGCCACAGGCTTTATCTTCTTAGATGATATGTTTGAAGAAGGTAAAGGACATAAAGCGGTATTATCGATTATGGCTTGGTGTGTTTATATCGCCATGTTAGCTCAGCAATACTGGGTTGGTTGTCGTATTCGTACCGCCGTTGCTTATACTTTAACAGGCGGCGTACTGCTATCACTTGCCTACTTTGGTGCGCGCATTGTTAAAGAGTTAATCCTCCGCTAAGCTTCGTTTTCGTCAATTGACCCATCACAGCTTGATGGGTCAAACTTGACACTCTTTAGAAAGTTCTGTAATTAGTTATTTTTATAGCGCTTTATCTAGCTTGAATTTTCGCCCTTTCTTTAAACAACAGCGGAGCTCCAACTCTTGGACGATATATCCACTGGCGTACTTTTATCTATTCTGTTCGTCTTAATCCTACTGTCTGCTTACTTCTCTGGCTCAGAAACAGCCATGATGTCACTAAACCGTTATCGTTTGCGCCACTTAGCTAATAGTGGTCATAAAGGGGCTAAGCGCGCGATAAAAATGTTGGAACGACCAGATAGATTGATTGGGCTCATTCTTATTGGCAATAACCTCGTTAATATTTTAGCGTCAGCGATAGCGACCATTATCGGCATACGTTTATTTGGTGACGTGGGGGTCGCCATCTCGACCGGTGTATTAACGCTCGTCGTCTTAGTCTTTGCTGAAGTCACTCCTAAAACTGTTGCCGCGCTTCACCCAGAACGTATCGCCTTTCCCTCCAGTGTTGTCCTACGAGTATTACTCACAGTACTTTCTCCTTTCGTAAAGGTTGTCAATTTTATTACCTCTACTTTTTTACGCTTGCTTGGCATCCACTCAGTAAAAGCCGATGATGCCTTAAGTCAAGAAGAGTTGCGGACAGTAGTAAACGAGGCTGGCGCCTTAATACCACAGCGCCACCAAGAGATGTTGTTATCGATTATGGATCTTGAGAAAGTTACTGTTGACGACATCATGATCCCGCGTAACGAGCTTTACGCCATCAATATAAACGATGATTTTAAAAGTATTAATAAGCAGGTTATTCAAAGCCCGCACACAAGGGTGTTGCTATACAGAGATACCGTAGATGATGCGGTTGGTTTTGTACATTTAAGAGATGCATTGCGCTTACAATCGAAAGGCCAATTTAGTAAGTCTTCCTTACTGCGTGCGGTAAAAGAGCTGTACTTTATTCCCGAAGCCACGCCGCTTAATGTGCAGCTATCTAACTTTCAGCAAAATAAAGAACGCATAGGGCTAGTTGTAGATGAATACGGCGACATTCAAGGTTTAGTAACCCTTGAAGACATTTTAGAAGAAATAGTCGGCGACTTTACCACTTCTATGGTCACCACTCCGAGTGAAGATATTACCCCTCAGCAAGATGGAAGTTTCCTGATTGAAGCAACAATAAACATACGCGACCTCAATAAAGAGATGGAGTGGCATTTCCCGATTGATGGTCCTAAGACCATCAATGGTTTAGTACTTGAGTACTTAGAAGATATTCCAGAGCCTAACACCTCCATGCGTTTATATGGCTACCCGCTGGAAGTGATAGATGTCGCAGACAATATGATAAAAACGGTTAGAGTCATGCCACAGCATTACCTTGCGCCTAAGACTGCAGATTAGTCGAGCAATGCTCTACTCACAATAAAAGGCGCTATCGCGCCTTTTTAATTATCTATGTTTATCGCTAATACCACTTAACCTGCTTTTCTTGCGGCCTCTAACGCCCTACGTTTATCTCGAGCTAGAGGCGTAATATCTGCGAGTAACTGCTTTTCTAGCCCGAACATAAAGTAAACCTCTGCCATCAAAAAGAACGGTCCTATTAACAATTGATTTAAATCATCGACAAAAGCTGGCTTGGCTTTCTCGTAATGATGGCCAATAAATTGGATCACCCAACCAACAAAAAATACCACGACCGCAATCCAAAATGCATGGGGTATTTGCGCCACAAGGCTTGATGTATAAAGCACGGGAATAATAAAAATCGTTAAACCAATGGCAAGTCTTGCATGTAATAGGAAATAATAGAGAAGCACGCCGACTGTAAAAATCGTGGCAACATTAAACGTGATGACGGGCTCATTAGACACGGCAAAATTAACAGGTATTAAATTCAGTAATAAAAATAGTGACCAAATAATCAAAGGTACGCCCACAAAGTGAGTCCGAATATTTTTAGGATTTAAATGCACACTCTTGTAGGTTGATAACTGCTCTTCGGCGGATTTCATCTGCTCTTCTCCATATAGGCTTGCCAGTATAGAAACATTGCTAGGGTTTGTATTCGCAAACGTTTCTAACATGGCGACTGTATTTGGCTCAGCGGGGCATAAATCGCACTAATCTCTCGATAGGCGTATTTTCAATGCCCCATTAACACTAGCCAAATTTAACTAAATATTAACCTAATGGATCTTGTCGCATTTTAATAGAGTAAAAATTCAAATTAGCCCTTTAAGCTGCATTACTCTGCAATAAAACAGCTTATGCTAAGTCACCGCCGCCCTCTTCGCAAAAGGATTGTCCACTAGTGACTAGTCTGTTGTTGAATAAGTCACCCATTTAGATAAGTCATCATCAAAGTAGCTTTCTTGGATGATCTTACCTTTGCCATCAAGCTTTTTTATCACCACTGCCAGGCCATTCTCATCATAGATTTTAATCTGTTTATCTGTCACCACGCCGTTTACATAAGTACGCTTGGATATTAACTGGCCATTGCAGTGATATTTAGTAAACTCGCCATCTTCCACGCCCATATTGTAATGTTCGCGAGAATCAACTCGACCATTTTCACCACAAAAGGTTAACTGCACCCCATGAAGGGTATTGAGTGGGTTATAGCCATAATGTTGCTCTGAGCGTCGTTTGCCATCGGAGCGGTATGTTTCTAATATGCCGGTATTGGTTACCCTGTTGTAGGTAAATTTGCTTCTTAAGCGACCATTACGATAGTAAGTTTTCTCATTGAGCTTTTTATAATCGGCATAAATAAATTCACTCTCGCTCTCAAGCAGGCCATCTGCATAATAGTCCTTGTGACGTTGGCGCTTTTCACCATCAACAAAATAGTACAGACGCCATTCTCGGCCTTTTTCATAACTAATGCTCTCGACTTCTTTGTCGCCTTCGAATCGCTTATAGCTGAGGATTACGCCCTGCTCATCATAAAGCCAATGATCCATTTTTACGCCAGCTTGATAAAGTCGCACCCACTGCGGCTTTCCAGTGGTGGAAAAGTGATAACTAATCTGCTTTCCATCTAACTTACCCGCCTTATACCAAGCCGTTTCATTGAGTTGATTGTTTAGCGTCGAGAAGCTATAGCCGTGTTCGAGTCCATCTTGATACTGAGTCACTCTATAAAACGCCTTACCATAAGCATAATTAGTCGCAATGCCGGTAAATAACTCACCTCGATAATACTCAGGACAATCGCTTTGATACTGCTTACTGCAGCGAGGTTGATCTAGGTCATCCTCATTAACTGGAAGCTGCACATTGCCGCTACACGCTGACAACAGCCAAAAACTCAATAGTACAATCAGTGGGTATCGGTTTTTATTTACATAAAACAACATAACAACGACTCTTATATTTGGATAAAGACCCCATCGGCCAACCTAAGTAATTTTCGCCAATATCAGCACTTAGAGCCTCGCTTGAGGACATGCAGGCAATCAAACAGCTGCAGAATACACAGAGCAACAATGATTAACAAACCCACAGCGTCGATAATCCGTAAATTCATAAGCAAGCTCACTTAAATCAATTAAAAAACGCTTTTACGCAAAATAAACAGCCAGCAAACTTATGAAAGCCAATCATAAATATTAACTGGAGTTAATTTCACATTCTTAATTAAAGGCGTATAGTTTTTTAAAGCTATTGATGAGTTCCACTACACTTTAATGAAGAACTTAATTACTCCTAATTTATTGTATGGAGACACCGTAAATGACACAGTTATGCTCACTTGCCCAACCTGGCGTATTATCTAATCCTAGTTCTCACGTTGAATACTTGACGTTTTCATTGATCCCGACAGCAGAATTAGCCACTGTCATAACCGATGGCATTAGTGCTATTGCTGGGATAGAGAAATCAATCAATCATAAAGATCTAACCGCAGATCTAAATATCTCAATCGGTTTTTCATCCAATGCATGGCCACAGTTGTTCCCAGACTCTCCAATGCCTGCTGAATTGCAGGTATTTCCAGAAATGCGTAATGGCGAGCGCCACTTCCCGTCAACACCTGGCGATATCTTCGTGATGATCAAGTCTGAAAGGATCGATCTCAACTTCCAAGCCGCTAAGTACATTCGCAATAGCTTTAGCGAGATAGCCTGCTTAACAGAAGACATACAAGGTTATAAATACTTAGATAATCGTGACATGATTGATTTTGTCGATGGCACAGAAAACCCTGATGGTGATGAAAGAATTGAAGCGGTATTGGTTGCCGATGATATTGAAATCCATCGCGGTGGCAGCTATTTACATGTGCAACGCTATATCGATCGCCAAGGTTTATGGGACAAGCAGACAACTGAATATCAAGAGCAAGTCGTTGGGCGCACTAAGATGGACAACATTGAGCTAAGTGATGAAAAAAAGCCTGCATGGGCGCACAACGCTAAGAGCAAAGTTGAAATTGATGGCGAAGAGATAAAAATGCTCAGGCAAAACCGTCCCTACGGTAATGCAATGGAACATGGCACTATGTTTGTAGGTTTTGCTGCCACACCGTCGATTATTAACACTTCACTGACTCAGATGATTAATGCCGATGATAATGGTCACTATGACCGCCTATTAGACTTTGTTGAAGCTAAGACTGGCTGCTTGTTCTTTATGCCCTCAAAAGCTTTTTTAGACCAGTTTGACGATGAATAGAGCACTTATTCATCTAAATTGCCTTTAACTGAACACTTTTAACAAAGCGTAACAATACGCTACCTGCGACTTAACGAACTAAGGCTTAAGCGAGTTATTTAACTTAAGTCTTAGTTCGATTACACTCGGGATAAATAATTGCCAGCAATCTCAACATGAACTTCCCAGCCCTCAGTATCCAAACTATTGACATAACCAATCGACAAACCGTTCTAGCACTAGAACTTAATAAAGACCAAAACGACTTTATTGAATCCATCTCCGACTGTTTACTTGAAGCCAAAGAAGATCCACGCTTCACCCCGGTAGCCCTTTATTATGGCGAAGATATCGCTGGATTTGCCATGTTCGGTCAATTTGAAGAATGCGAACAATTAACGGTTGATGAGCAAACAACACAAGCCAATAAAAATCCGTCAAGCAGAGTGTGGTTTGACCGATTTTTGATTGATAAGCGATTTCAAGGAAAAGGGTTAGGCAAAGGCTTCGCTAAACTATTACTCACAGCTCTTTTTGACCGCTTTAAGTGCAAGCAAATACACCTAAGTGTATATCCCAACAACGTTAATGCTATTGCCCTTTATCAGCAGCTTGGTTTTGAGTTTACTGGCGAACTCGTTTGTAAGGGAGAACAGGTGATGAGCTGTCAATTCGATGTATTTAACACAAACAGTTAGCTTTAAAAGCCTCTTTTAATGCAGCTATTCAGCTGCATTAACTGCCGCGCGATAACAATCTAAGATTCTAAAATCACCGTTGCAGTGGCATAACGCTGCTCATCTGCAATAGAAATATGCGCATGCTTAGCGCCAATCTCTACTAGCCTTTTCGCTGCACCGTCAGTAAACGCTATTAGCGGTGCGCCATTCGCGTTGTTACTGATCTCAATATGCTGGAATGATACTCCGCGGCCAATGCCTGTGCCTAACGCCTTAGCTGCAGCTTCTTTCGCTGCAAAACGCTTAGCAAGATAGCGTCCAGGCTGAGCACTGCTGACAAATATGCTAAACTCAGCAGCTGTTAATACTCGCTTGGCTAAACGGCAACTTAGCAATGCCTCATCTCCTACAGCAGGGATCCGCTCTT
Source organism: Shewanella sp. 10N.261.52.F9 (assembly GCF_041471165.1). Lineage (NCBI taxonomy): Bacteria > Pseudomonadati > Pseudomonadota > Gammaproteobacteria > Alteromonadales > Shewanellaceae > Shewanella > Shewanella sp. 10N.261.52.F9. Next base: position 114,329 of record NZ_JBFRNX010000012.1, on the reverse strand, counting down.
CAATCCGCGCTATTTCAACAATATCAGTGCCTAAACCTACAATCATTTTGAGCCTTTATAACAAGCTATGTGGCGGTTGTTTGCAAACAACCAGCTAGAATAAACAAAAGCCGAGAGCAAAGGCCTCGGCTATTAATAACAATTAGATACTGGCTTTAGTCGCCGCGACGGCCTTCTAACATTAACTGTTTCATGTCACGCACAGCTTTATCCAAACCATCGATTGCCGCACGAGCAATAATGGCATGGCCGATGTTAAGCTCATATAGCTCAGGGATAGCAGCAATAGCTTTAACGTTATGATAATGCAAACCATGACCCGCATTAACCACTAGACCTTTATTGTGAGCATAGCTCGCCATTTCGGTAATGCGCTTAAGTTCTGCAGCTTGCTCGCTATCAGTTTCAGCATCCGCATAGCAACCGGTGTGAATTTCAATAACCGGCGCGCCGACTGCCACAGCCGCGTCAATTTGCGTGCTATCTGCATCAATAAATAACGACACCTTAATGCCTTCTTTGCTTAAGCGAGCCACAGCCGCAGCGATCTTGTCTTGCTGCCCGGCTACGTCAAGGCCACCTTCGGTGGTTAGCTCTTCGCGCTTTTCTGGTACTAAACAAACGTAAGCAGGCTTAATTTCACAGGCAATATTAAGCATCTCTTCGGTAACAGCCATCTCAAAGTTCATACGCGTCTTTAAGGTTTTTGCCAGAGTGTACACATCGCGATCAATAATATGACGGCGATCTTCACGCAAATGAATAGTAATGCCTTCTGCGCCAGCGTGCTCCGCAACGGCTGCAGCATGAACTGGATCGGGATAATTTGTACCGCGTGCCTGACGTAAAGTCGCAATATGATCGATGTTAACGCCCAATAAGATCCGGCCCATGTTTGTTCCTTAAAAAATAAGCAGTAATAAAAGACGATATTGTACTGATAGGGTTGCGGTTTAGCCAGTATCGAGAGCTAAACAGTATTTAATTTGTTGTTGCTGAGTCTTGACAGGAATAAGCTAAATCTTCGGTTTCTTGGCAAATAAGTTTCTTGAATGCAGTGGCTTATCGCCAAGTACTGGCGCTAATAATTGTCGCATTAATTTCTTGGCTTCTAGATAGTGCTCTGCAGTCAATGTCCGCTGATTCAAGGCAACCAACATTTCGCCAGTAAAAAATCGATGCTGGTTGTAAGCGGTAGCTATAACTGGCGTAAAACCATGATCAGGCTCTAAACGATAAAAACCACTTGCAGTGATCGGTGCATCACTTGGGTCAAAATCGAGTGATGGCATAGTACCTAGCTCTTTTAAAAGTGCGTGTTCAAAGTATCTAAGTTGGCTTTGGTTGAACTCTGTCGCCATGGCAATCAAGGTGCGATGGTAGTCAAAAAATAAGTTTTCAGCGCTATGCTGCACGCTTAAACAACGAATTAACAGTTCATTAAGGTACAACCCAGAATACAAACAGTCACCCGTTAACGGAACAGCAGGACTTGCCGCTTCAACTTGTTTGAGATTCTTAAGATCGGTTTTCCCCTGCAACATAAAGATAATCGGCTGGAAAGGTTGGATAATGCTACGAATAGAGTTTTTAGCGCCGCCTAAGCGTGCAACAGCATCAACTCGTCCCTTACCATCGACCAGTAAATTAACGATAACGCTACCATCACGAAAATGCCTGCTATGAAGAACGTAGCCACGTTCCATACTGATTATTCCAATTCAATAAGCCCATTTTGCTATGAGCAATATAAGACAATAAAAACGTAATACAAAATTCAATTATAACCAATAAAAATGCCCCTTCTTATTACTAAAAAGAGGCATCATTCGCGATTAAGTCAATAAGGGCTATTCGTCGCCATAACCTAAGCTGCGCAGTGCACGTTCGTCATCAGCCCAACCAGATTTAACCTTAACCCACATTTCCAAGAAAACCTTGTTATCAAACAACGTTTCCATATCTACACGCGCGGCAGAACTGATCTTTTTGATGCGTTCGCCTTTATTACCAATCACCATACGCTTTTGCGTTTCACGCTCAACCAGCACTAAAGCGTTGATCTGGTAAACACCATTTTCCATCATCTTAAACTGTTCGATCTCTACCGTACAATCGTATGGTAATTCGTCACCTAAAAAGCGCATTAGCTTTTCACGTACGATTTCAGATGCCATAAACTTTTGTGAACGGTCAGTCACATAATCTTCAGGGAAGTAATGTGGTGACTCTGGCACTGAAGCAACTGACATATCTAAAATACGCTGTACGTTAGTGCCTTGGGTTGCAGAGATAGGTAAAATCTCATCGAACGGAAACTTCTTCGATAACTCTTCAAGATGCGGGAATAACGCTTCTTTATCTTTGATATTATCGACTTTGTTAATCGCTAGAATTGTCTTACGACCATCGTCACGGCTTTGCAATTTACGCAATACCATTTCGTCATCTGGCGTCCAGTTCATACCGTCAACAACAAATACCACTAGCGCCACTTCAGCTAGCGAGCTCGCTGCAGCACGGTTCATTAAACGGTTAATGGCGCGTTTTTCTTCGATATGCAAACCAGGGGTGTCAATAAACACCACCTGACGTGGACCGTCAGTATGGATCCCCATAATACGGTGACGCGTTGTTTGCGGCTTCTTAGAGGTAATACTGATCTTTTGCCCTAAGAGCTTATTCAATAATGTTGATTTACCGACGTTTGGACGACCAACAATAGCAACCATGCCACAATAGGTCACAGCGTATTTAACCGCTGATGACGGGTTGTTCATGTTTGCCAATAGTTCGTCTAAACTTGGCTCGTGGCTTTCAGGTAAATCTTTGTTGTCACTCATTTCTTAATTAACTCCAACACTTGAGCTGCAGCACTTTGTTCCGCTTTTCTACGGGAACTGGCTACTCCAACAACGGCTTGGCTCAAGTCTTCAACAATACATTCAACGGTGAAAGTCTGCTCGTGAGCATCACCTTCAGTATGAACCACTTTATAAATAGGCAGCGGTTTTCTAAACTTCTGCAAATGTTCTTGCAGTAAAGTTTTCGGATCCTTTTGGTTAATTGGTTCAATCACTTTTAAACGTGATTCATACCAACTAAGCACAAGTCCACGGCACTTTTCGATATTAGAATCGAGATAGATAGCGCCAATAATCGCTTCTACAGCATCGGCTAAAATAGACTCTCGTCTAAAGCCACCGCTTTTCAGCTCGCCTGGACCAAGCTTTAGGTAATCACCTAACTTAAACTCAATAGCTATTTCAGCGAGCATTTTTCCACAAACTAGGGTGGCTCTCATACGGCTAAGGTCACCCTCTGTCGCCGCAGGAAACTGATGGTATAGCGCATCAGAAATCACGATAGATAAAATAGAGTCTCCAAGAAACTCTAATCTTTCATTATGCTTATTAGACGCGCTACGATGAGTTAACGCTTGGTCTAAATAGCCTTGTTCACTAAATTCATACCCTAACGTTCGGCACAAACGTGGAATGTTCTTAATTGGTTCCATATTAAACTATTCCGCCTACACGGTTAAAACGAACACCTGTTGGGATCCAAGTCGGTAAAAAGTCTGAAGGCGTTCTATCAAATTCAAAGCTAATCCAAATTGCTACGGCCTTTCCCACTAAATTCTCTTCGGGAACAAAGCCCCAAAAACGGCTGTCAGTACTATTGTCACGATTGTCGCCCATGGCAAAGTACTGCCCTTCTGGCACGATGAACTCCGTCAATGGTACGTTTTCTTGGCGGAAGAAATGGTTAATTCTGTCAGGAATTGCAGGGTTCACCAAAATATCGTGGCTAATATCACCTAACTGCTCTTTATAACGAACTAGAGGCATACCACTTTGAGAGAATTCACCGCGATTAACTTCTGCTCTATCAACCTGCTTAAGCTCCGGACAAGGACTTTGTCCTTCTGCGCAAGCTGGTTGGATATATAGGTCTTTATTGCGGTAAACAATGCGGTCGCCCGGTAAACCAATAATACGTTTAATATAGTCAATCTGCGGATTCATGGGATATTTAAATACCGCCACATCACCACGCTCAGGCTTGCCAGTTTCAACCAAGGTTGAACGCCAAACAGGATCTTTTATTCCGTAGCTAAACTTTTCAACCAAGATGAAGTCACCAACCAATAGTGTTGGCATCATTGAGCCTGATGGAATTTGGAATGGCTCATAAATAAAAGAACGTAAAATCAACACGAATGCGATAACAGGAAAGATAGACTTTGATGTTTCAACAACTGCAGATTCGCGCATGATGTTATCTACACTTTCTTCACTCAAATCTGCCTGCGCAGCTTGTGCTATTGCCAGCTTCTCACGGCGCTTAGGTGCAAAAAATAGTGCATCAGCCATCCAAATTAAGCCACTACCTAAGGTCACCAATACTAATATTAGAGAAAAATGGGCTGCCATTATTAATTAACTCCTGCCAAACATAGTCGGGGCATAGCGAAAATGCCATTGTCTTTAAGGTTATACGCCAGTAATGAAAGCGCCGCAAATTGCGGCGCTCAGTCTAGCGATATATTAACAATTCTTAACGAGTTTGCTTAATCGTTAAGCTTCAGTACCGCTAAGAATGCCTCTTGTGGCACTTCAACGTTACCGACTTGCTTCATACGCTTTTTACCTTCTTTCTGCTTGTTCAGTAGCTTCTTCTTACGCGATACGTCGCCGCCATAACATTTAGCAGTTACGTCTTTACGCATTGCTTTAATCGATGAGCGGGCAATAATCTGGCTACCCACTGCAGCTTGAACAGCAATATCGAACATTTGACGAGGAATAAGCTCCTTCATCTTATTCACAAGTGCTAGACCCTTAGTACGGATCAAACCTTTATGAATAATCATAGCTAATGCATCAACTCTATCGCCATTAATCAAGATGTCTAGACGTACCATGTCTGCAGGCTCAAAGCGGATGAAGTTATACTCAAGCGATGCATAACCACGACTGGTTGATTTTAGACGGTCGAAGAAGTCCATAACCACTTCAGCCATTGGCAACTCGTAAGTCAATGCAACTTGGTTACCGTGGTAGACCAAGTTTGTTTGTACGCCACGTTTTTCAATACATAGAGTAATAACGTTACCTAAGTATTCTTTTGGAACCAAAATATTGGTTTCTACGATTGGCTCACGCATTTCAGCAATGTTATTAACTGCTGGCAGATCTGATGGGTTATCAACGTAGATAATCTCACCATTAGTCTGAACGATTTCATAGACTACGGTCGGCGCTGTAGTAATTAGCTCTAGGTTGTATTCACGCTCTAGACGCTCTTGGATGATTTCCATGTGGAGTAGGCCCAAGAAGCCAATACGGAAACCAAAACCCAGTGCAGAAGACGTTTCTGGCTCAAAGAACAATGACGCATCGTTCAAGCTTAGCTTGTTTAATGCTTCACGGAAGTTCTCGTAATCGTCGGTAGAAATTGGGAATAGACCCGCATAAACCTGCGGCTTCACCTTTTTAAAACCACCTAGTGGTTTTTCAGCACCGTGCTTAGAGTGCGTTAAGGTATCACCAACAGGTGCACCATGGATCTCTTTGATACCCGCAATAACAAAACCTACTTCACCGGTTTTAAGCTCGGTAGTATCGGTTTGCTTTGGTGTAAAAATACCTACGCGATCAGCGTTATAGTTTTGTCCAGTAGACATCACCTTAAACTTATCGCCTTTTTTCAGTACACCATTTTTAATACGTACCAAAGAAACAACGCCTAAGTAGCTATCGAACCAAGAGTCGATAATCAGTGCCTGCAGAGGCCCTTCTTTATCACCTTCTGGTGGCGGAATATCAGCAACGATAACTTCGAGTACATCTTTAATACCGATACCGGTCTTAGCAGAGCAACGCACAGCATCAGTTGCTTCAATACCAACGATATCTTCAATCTCTTCAGCCACACGATCTGGATCGGCCTGTGGTAAATCGATTTTATTTAGAACAGGGACAACGTCCATATCCATTTCTAATGCGGTATAACAGTTTGCTAGAGTTTGCGCTTCAACGCCTTGACCCGCATCAACGACTAATAAAGCACCTTCACACGCCGCTAATGAGCGCGATACTTCATAAGAGAAGTCAACGTGACCGGGCGTATCAATGAAGTTTAACTGGTAAGTTTCACCATCATTAGCCTTGTAGTCTAAGGTCACGCTTTGCGCTTTAATCGTAATACCGCGTTCACGCTCAATATCCATTGAGTCAAGAACTTGCGCAGCCATTTCACGATCGGTTAAGCCACCGCATTCTTGAATAAGGCGATCTGATAGTGTTGATTTGCCGTGGTCAATATGGGCAATAATTGAAAAGTTTCTAATATGCTTCATTATGCTGGGATGACTTAACTCGAAGTTGATAAAAATTTTAAAGTGCAGAATTGTACCCGATTGCAGCTTTAATACCAATTTATATAGTGCAATTACTGCGGAAAAGATAACGGCAGCACGAATGCTGCCACTATGAGGCTATCTCAATCGGTTTACCTAAAGACTTGATTATCACAGGTTGTGCATCTGATTCTAACTTCTTAGCAGCTCTCTTTCCTATGTTCCAAAAGCCCAGAGCACCAATGAGAGCTGCAATAATTGAGAATAAATCTTGATGCGTTCCTACCAATACTGCTAATTGATTACCAATAAAAGCCCCGATAAAAAGACCACTAAGAGGCATTATATACACTAATGCAGCTGCTTTTAAGATAACACTTTCGGGCAACCCCAATTTTAAACGCTCACCTTTTACAAATACTTGTTCAGTTTGAAGTGAAAAGCGTTGTACCTTGGGTGAGAAAGCTTTAGATACAGCAGAAGTGCCACACGAATCCCCACTGTCGCAGTGATTGCAAGCACTTTTGAGTTCAACTTCAACGACCACCCAACCAGAGTTGCCATTCGCGACAACTCTAGCAATTTCTTCCATCATGAGAAAACCTTCATCACTGCAGCATGATGCTCTTGGCAATACGACTCAGCGTCTCTGCAGGCACCTTTCCTACAGCGACCACCTCAGCATTGCCAACTCGCTCAGTCGCAAGTGACAAGCCATTACGGGTCACTAATTCGTCAGGTAATGGTTTATCACCCGCTTTAGCGACATAAACAGAAATACTGGCAAGACCGTCGCTGATGGCAATGTACTCAACAGCTTCTTTACTGCCAATCAAACGATGCTGATCTTTAATCAACACCTTAAAACCTGCGGGTAACCAACTAAACTGCCAATTTTCACCACCATCACGATCAGATTGTGACATTACTGCTGGCCATTCTTGCTTATAAGCCTCTTTTAAGATTGCTGGTACTTCATCAAGCACAAGCAATTCTACAACTAAAAGTTGCTCCAAAAGCTGTTTATCACCGCTTACCATATCAAAACGCAGTGGCAAGTAGGTATCCATGTCCAACCAAACTTGATAACCATAACGATTATTGTCAATTGGAATAATACGAACTAACTGCCCCGGACGACCTGCAATACGGCTGCGACCGCCCAATACAAATTGATAACCGTCTTCTAATTTAGATACGTCATCAGCAAATGCTCCAGGAATAACGCCTTGGATTCGATTTGCATGCACACTGTAAGCCGGCTGGTCATGCTCGATAAAAGTTACAGTATTTCCAACTCTTACAGCATTCTTTGGCGGTCCATTGAGGTGTTCTAAAAAGGCAACTTCCTCATCATTCACTTTACCATGGATATAAACCAAAGGGCGGATATGATCGGCTTGAAGTTGAATAAGGGAAATTTTAAATTCTTGTTCTCGCAGGGCTTGGCTCATATTTTCTAGCCAAGCTTTGGCGGGCATGTCTTCCCGCGCCATAGCGGGAAAACTCATGGCTATGATAGCCAATAGGATTAGACGCAAGCTAACTCCTCATTATTGAGCAACGGGTGTAGTATCGACCTCGCTATTGTCGTCGATATTCACTCCATTATTCAATCTTTGTTGCAACATATGATCTTGAATATAGGCATTAATACGGCGACGCTGGTCAGCAACCTGATCATTAGTGTAACTTTGGTTCTGTTGTACTGCACCTGTTTGTAAACTTACAGGAGACGCGCTACCAATTAATGGGCGTGTATTCAGCACCGGCAGTGGAGAGCTTTCAACCAAAGTTTCTTGATTATAATTTTGCACACCAACGACAGCAACCAAAGCGACGGATGCAGCAATAGCATATTGACCAAATTGCTTAAATAACGGAATAATCTTGCCCGCAGATGCAACCTTTGTCTCAGCGACTTTTGGCTCTTTAGTTACTACTGGTTGAGGCGCTACAATCGCAGGCTCATCTTCAATAGCCGCCATAATGCTTGCACTAAGATCTAAAGACATAGTCTTTGGAAGCTCACCGCGCATCGCATCACCAATCATATGATAATCACGCCACTGCTCATGTGAATCTGCGTCAGCCGCTAATTCAGCTAACGTGTGCTCGTCAATTTCACCATCAACGGCAGCAGATACCCATTCCTGACCTAACTTATCCATTATTCACCTATCTTTATTTAAGATGCTAACGTTCTAGCAACGGCTTAAGCTTTTTATCGATTGCTTCTCGGGCTCTAAAGATCCGTGACCTTACGGTTCCCACTGGGCAATCCATGACATTGGCAATCTCTTCGTAACTCATACCATCGAGTTCTCGCAGTGAGATAGCCATCTTTAATTCTTCTGGCAATGTGTCTAAGGTGTCAAAAACCACCTGTTGAATCTCTTCTGACAGTACGAGTCGCTCAGGTGAGGCAAACTCTTTTAACGCATCACTGCCATCATAGTATTCCGCTTCTTCAGCATCGACATCATTCGCAGGGGCACGTCGGCCCTGTGCAACCAGATGGTTCTTCGCAGTGTTGACTGCGATACGGTACAACCAAGTATAAAACGCACTCTCGCCGCGAAAGTTGGGTAATGCTCGATAAGCTTTAATAAAAGCTTCTTGCGAAACATCAGCAACATCAGCCTGATTTCGTACATAACGAGATATCAGGTTGGCAACCTTATTTTGGTACTTTTGTACCAAAAGGTTAAAAGCGTTTTTGTCTCCACGCTGTACGCGCTCAACTAACTGTTGATCACTTATTTGTCCACTCATCCGAGCCGACTACTCCTAAATCTAATACTGATTTCTCAGCCGCTCGAATCATATTCACTTATGTAGACTAGCGCGTTTCAAAAAAGTTCTAATTAATTTCGCAAAGATCTTAAATTATTTTCTGCAGGCGTTGATTTATTTATATGCGACCAATGAAAGTATCCATATTCAGCGTCATGGTTTACCATAGTCGGACTTCCTGATAACGCTATGATACCTGATGAAACAAGTAGTTGAACACCAATCTGATGTTTTGGTTATCGGCAGCGGTGCCGCCGGTCTCACATTAGCTTTGCATCTTGCTGAAAAATCAAAAGTTATTTTGCTTTCAAAAGGGCCTCTCAGCGAGGGCTCAACCTATTACGCCCAGGGCGGAATAGCCTCAGTCTTTGATGAAGAGGACACCATTGAGTCCCATGTAGCCGACACTCTAGTTGCTGGAGCAGGGCTTTGCGATGAGCCTGTGGTCAAATTTACCGCTGAAAATGCCAAGGCAGCAATGCAATGGTTAATCACTTGCGGAGTCGCCTTCGATAAAGAAGAAGTACCGGCAGGTAGTACCGCTGAAGCGCCTTATCACTTAACCCGTGAAGGTGGACATAGTCATCGCCGTATTTTGCACGCCGCAGATGCAACGGGTAAAGAAGTGCAAGTCACCTTGCAAGACCGCGCTCGCAACCACCCTAATATTCAAGTACTTGAAAGATACAACGCCATCGATTTGATTACTACACGTAAATTAAATCGCCCGGGTAACCGAGTTCAAGGTGCTTATATATGGAACAGAGACGCTGAACATGTTGAAACAGTTAAGGCGCGCTTTGTCGCTTTAGCGACTGGCGGTAGCTCCAAGGTTTATCAGTATACCTCTAACCCGGATATCGCATCTGGAGACGGCATTGCGATGGCATGGCGTTCAGGTTGCCGCGTAGCAAATATGGAATTCAATCAATTTCACCCGACTTGTCTATACCATGCAGATGCACGCAACTTCTTGCTCACCGAAGCACTTAGAGGTGAAGGCGCATTTTTGCGTCGCCCTGATGGTACTCGTTTTATGCCAGACTTTGATGAGCGAGCGGAACTTGCGCCGCGCGATATTGTTGCCCGCGCAATAGATTATGAAATGAAGCGTTTAGGCTCTGACTGTGTCTATCTTGATATTACGCATAAGCCAGCTGACTTTATTATCAAGCATTTCCCAACTATCCATAAACGTTGTTTAGAGTTAGGTATTGATATCACTACTGACCCAATCCCTGTGGTACCTGCTGCTCATTATACCTGCGGCGGTGTGATGACAGACTTACATGGTCAAACTGACCTCAATGGCTTATATGCTATTGGTGAAGTTGCTTATACAGGTCTTCATGGCGCTAACCGTTTAGCCAGTAATTCGCTGCTTGAGTGTTTGGTGTTTGCCAGAGCTGCTGCAGAAGATATTGAAAGCCAGCTAAACAAAATTCCTATGCCTGGCATTTTGCCAGCTTGGGATGAAAGCCAAGTATCTAACTCAGACGAAGAAGTGGTTATTGCCCATAACTGGCATGAGCTACGCTTATTTATGTGGGATTACGTAGGGATTGTGCGTTCAGATAAACGTCTTGAACGTGCCCTTCGCCGCTGCGCTATGCTACAACAAGAGATCCAAGAGTATTACAGCAACTTTAGAGTAAGTAATAACTTACTTGAACTGCGTAATTTGGTTCAAGTTGCCGAGCTAATTATTCGTTGTGCAATGGAACGTAAAGAAAGCCGAGGCTTACACTACAATATTGATCATCCCAATAAAGATGCGTCACCAAAGCCAACCATTCTACAACCGGACTAATTAGCTACAATTCTTGTTATTGAGTAGCCAACTGTAATAGACGACATAAATGTCGGTAATTTATGTCGTCTAACATATCCGCCCAAATCACTATTCTCCGAGTTTCCGTTGCAAGCTTAATATCAAACATCACCGCAAACGGCGTGATAACGGGTCTTGCTACAACCATAAACTCAGTTTGTCCCTCTAACTTCCCCTGTCCATCGCTTTTCAACACAAATCGGCAACGCCATGTTCGTAAGTGCCATAATTGCCAAGTAAAAAAGCTCATGCAAACTGTGAGGAGTAAATATTTAAAACACAGATAAATTAGGCTTTCTGAATAGGGCCAGAAAACAAACGAACTTAAACAGACAAGGGAAATAACGGCCAATGAAAGGCATTGACCGAGAGAAGAGCTCACATCAAAACTATGCTGCTGGGCGTCCACGAACTCTGATGATCATTTCAGCGAATGCAGGATTTGAGCAAACTTCATGCCCCATAAACCATGCAAATAACTCAGGGTCTTCACATTCTAGCAGGCTAACAAACGTTGCTTTATCTTCTATAGACATCCCTTCATATTGCTCTTCAACAAAAGGTTGAAACAATACATCTAGTTCAAGCATACCTCTGCGGCATGCCCACTTAACTCTAGGTAACTTCATCGGCTCTTGGCTTGATTCAGACAAAGTGAACGCTCCAATTTTATAGGGTTTTATACTCGCTTTAGTGTACCAGCTGGCAAGTATTTGTGTCGATATTGACTCCGCACCGCCGCTGAGTCAAGACAGCTAATCAATTAAAGCTAGGGGGGCTTTGCTTATCAAGTATTAAAACTGTTGAACAGTTAAATCTTTACCTGCAAACAACTCACTGAAATCGGTTTCCAATAAGCGCTTTACCGCAGGGTGCTGGATCATTCGCTCGGCAAACATAACATGGTAAACCTCTTTTATTTCAGAGGTCTCACCTAGAAGCGTCATACCATGAGCTAGAATATCTTGCTTATAAATTGAAGGCGCTACAAAGATGCCTTGCTTAAAGAATCCAAATGTTTTCATCATTGCAGCGTCATCAAACTCGCCCAAAATGCTTACATTCAATGCCTTTTCATCAAACCAACGCACTAACTGTTGCCCCAGAGAGCTGCGCCTTCCAGGAATAAGCAGCTTACCTTGCTCTAAACATTGCGGAAATGGTTTTGAGTATTTCTCCGCTGAAAAAAAGGCAACACCCGACTCACCTAACTGTTTGGATAGAATTTCAGGGTATTTCAAGCTTTCACCAGCACAATCAGACAAAATCATATCTAATTTATGCTCGCGTAAACGTGTCATTAAATCTTCGTGAGTAGACTCATAACAGGCTAAATGCATAGAGCCGTCAGTAGGTACTACAGATAGCAGTACCCTGCTAGTCAAGGCTTTTGATAAAGCAGCTGCAATACCCACTTCAAATAGGATATTTTCATCTTTTTGATAATTCAGTAAGTCTAGCATTTCATAGCTTAAGCTAAACATTTTATCAGCATAGCGAAATACCAACTCTCCAAGCTCTGTTGGCTCAAGAGAGCGACCCACACGCTTAAATAAGCTGCCTTTTAAACTCGCTTCAAGCACTCGTATCTGCCCTGTCACTGTTTGTGGAGTTAAACAGAGCGCTTCAGCCGCTTTGGCAACAGTGCCTTTCTTTTGGATCATCCAGAAGTAATAGAGATGGTTGTAGTTTAAATTTGACATGGTAAACACGGCCGTTTGGATAAAAAAAGAGGCAACCAATATAGTTGCCTCGTTATTTCATTTAGGATTACTTAAGACGTTGACAGTCTAATAATCCGGTCATTGCTGTCGTTAAATCATCGGTGGTTTTAATTTCTTTAGCAGAAAAAGCCTCAGCTAAACCTGCGACCAACGCATCCCTATCTGGCAGGTTGTCTTGGCAAAAAGTACGGTTTGCCTCTTGAAAACGCTTACCACCACGATATTTCAGTGCACGTGACTCATAACCGTCACTTTCTAACCTCTGGCCAACAGCTGCTGCTTTATACATTAAAGCACCGTCAACCACGCCCTCAAGATAGTTCTGACAAACGACACTATCAATCTCTTGATTACAAACTTCAATTTGATTTGCCGATGCTACAGAGCTAAAACCCAGTCCAACGACTAATGCTAATAACGTGATTCTCATGCTTTCTCTCCTTTTTCAGGTAGCACCTTAGACAACCAGAAATAACCAATTAGTGCCGATGCTAGTGATCCCAATAAAATCCCTAATCTTGCGTAGTCACCGTACATTTGACTGTCGCCTGTAAAGGCTAAAGAAGAAATGAACATAGACATTGTGAAACCAATACCACACATCACCGCTACAGGGGTAATATGTCTCCAGCCCATACCTTCTGGCAATACAGCAAGTTTTAGTTTCACTGCAATAAAGCTAAACAACATAATACCAAGTGGCTTACCTAGCAGTAATCCAAGAGCAATACCGATAGGTACCGGAGACAATAGTGAACTCAAACTCATACCACTTAGGTCAACGCCAGCGTTGGCAAAAGCAAATATCGGTAAAATAATAAACGTGCTCCAAGGATGTAGGCTGTGCTCTAAACTCTCTGAAGGAGACGAGCCATCTTTTGCTCTCAGCGGAATACAGAACGCAATAATAACACCGGCTAATGTCGCATGAACGCCTGACTTAAGTACGGCTATCCACAAAATCAAACCTACAACACCATATGGTCCAAGTGCGGTAACACCTTTGAGGTTTAATCCGATCAACCCCATAATTGCTACAGCAGCAACAATCAAGCTAATTGTTGATAAATCAGTACTGTAAAAGAGTGCAATAATGACAACGACGCCAAGATCATCAATAATTGCTAGCGCTAACAAGAACACTTTTAGTGCTACAGGTACACGGCTACCTAGTAACGCCATAATACCAAGTGCAAACGCAATATCGGTTGCAGCTGGAATAGCCCAACCCACTTGGGTAATAGGGTCTGAATAGTTAAATATTAGATAAACGGCTGCAGGGAAAACCATGCCACCAATTGCCGCAAACGTAGGCAACGAAGCCTGTGCACGGCTTGATAAAGCCCCTTCAAGCAATTCTCTTTTTACTTCTAAGCCAATAAGCATGAAGAAGATAGCCATTAACCCGTCATTGATCCAGTGAATCAAAGTCTTGTCGATATCAAGGCTACCAAGCCTAACTTGCATTTCTGTTTCTAGAAAGCCGTGGTACATACCCGATAAAGGTGAGTTTGCAAAAATCATCGCTATCACGACAGAAGCCATCAATAAGATGCCACCTGCCGATTCTTGGCTTAGAAAATTCCTAATTGCCCGTTCCATTAATACGCTCCATAAAATCTCAATACTTCGAGTGTAGCTGAATACGATTAACCTGAATAATCGTTTGCGTCAGCCATAAACCTCGGAATATCCGAAGTATTGAATTTAATCCTAATATGAATAAATATCAAACCTCAATAGAATAATCACGCTTTAAAAATCCACATTAACAATAAAGTGCTAAGGATCACACTTTTTTGGGAACTAAAACGGTGATCTATATTACAAGCCTATTATTTACACAAAGTAACAATTAAAAAAACAAACTTTTTACGACTCGAAAATAACGAGCATTTACTCAAATTATCAATTAGCAAACGCTGAAAATAGTATTAAAACAAGCTTAAACCACTAACGTAACAGTGATTTTATAGCAGGTAAAATTAACTTGGGCTTGATTTTTAGGGTGGGGTTCAAAAAATAGGGGTTAGTGAAATGTTAAATCAAAAACTCGCCGTTAGGCGAGCTTTCTAATTGCAAGAATAGGCAAAAATCACACCGAGAACGGATAACTTATCGCTTCATGGTGTTCATAGCCGGTCACTTCAAAGTCGTCGACAGTAACCCAAGTTTCAAGATCTTCAAGAGACTTAATTGCTGGATTTATTACCAAGGTTGGCGATGCAAAAGGTTGACGCTTTAGCTGCACAGTTTGCATCAACTCTACTTGGTCTTCATAAATATGGGCGTTTACAATCTTATGATAAGCTTTACCTGCTTTATAACCCGTAATTTGCGCCATTAACGCCAACAGTGTAAATACCTGCACTTGATTAAAGTTAAGTCCTAGCGGTACATCACAAGAGCGTTGGAAGCTTGTAAGGTGTAAAGTGTCGCCAACTAACGAGAAGTTGTGAGTATGCATACAAGGTCTTAAACAGCCCATATGAAATTCGCCAGGGTTGTAAAAACTTAAAATCTCGCCTCTATCGTCAATCCCTTGTGATAAATCATCAACAATTTTACGTAACTGATCGATACTCCCCCCATCAGGCTTACTCCATGCACGTCCCTGCACACCATAAACCCGTCCCATATCATCAGCACCTTTACGATGCGGATTATCAAGCCAGGCTTGGTTGTCATTAGCGTTGGCGTTCCATGTATTACAGCCTATAGCACGAAAATCAGCAGCATTATCGTACCCACGGATATAACCTAACATTTCAGCAATAGCAGCTTTATAAAAGCTCTTACGCGTGGTAATTAGCGGGAATTCATTATTATCGACATGGTAAACTAAGTCAGCATTAATCACGGTAAGACAACGTTTACCTGTGCGGCTATTTTCAACCCAAGTGCCTTCGTCAATAATTCGCTGACAAAGATCTAAATACTGCTTCATGATTATTTACCTATATAAAAAACGACTGAGTAATAACTCAGCCTAAAACGAAGACATACTACCGAAATTAATTCGCTAGAGCATTATGCAAAAACAAGTTTAAGACCTACAAGGGTAAGGAAAACAGCAAATATCTTTTTAAGTTTTGCGGTTGGTAAACTTGTAGCGGCTTTGGCACCAACAGGTGCCATCAACATCGATGTTGAAACAATACCAATCAAGGCTGGTAAATAAATATAGCCTAAGGTCCATTCAGGCAAGCCCGCAGCGTCCCAGCCCGCTAAGGTATAACCAATGCTACCAAACAAGGCAATTAAAAGTCCTGTCGCGGCCGAGAATCCAACCGCAAAGCGCATCTGTAATCCGCACCAAGTTAAAAAAGGGACTAATAACACGCCACCGCCAATTCCCATCAGCGCTGCAATAATCGCAATTGCTGTTGCGGCAAAGAATAAGTTCATTGGTGCTGGCATAGCCCTGTTGGACTCAGCCTTAAACGGAAACGCCATCTGCAATGCCATCAAAATAACAAACACAGCAAAGATCTGCTGTAGCGATTTAGCTGCAATCATTTCAGAAATAAAACCAGAACATAATGCACCTAAAACAAACCCTGGCAGCATAGACTTAAATAATGGCCAAGGAATATTAGCTCTTTTATGATGAGCTCGTGCAGATGAAAGTGAGGTTAAAATAATGGCGGCCAATGAAGTTGCTATGGCGACATGAGGAAGTTTTTCAGCTGCTATCCCGACCTGAGGCAAAATATGTAATAACGCAGGAACCGCAATCAAGCCACCACCAATCCCCAATAGACCAGCCATAAAGCCGATGCCAGCCCCTAATACGAGGCAAATACACAATATATAGAGCCAGCTTTCCACAAGTACGACCTTTGATTGTTATTATGATTAAAGCTTAAATTATTTGTCGATACGATAACAAGCCTATGGACAGTTTTAACTGATGACAGCTAATAAACCGCGTTGCTCGCAGTAATGAGTGACTAAGTCTCTTACTTCATCGCCACTATTAAGGCACAGCGCTTGAGCTAGTAATAGGCTTAGTTCTTGCTTTGATACACGTCTTAATAAGTAGTTAATTCGCGCTAAACTTGCTTGGTTCATACTTAACTGCTCATAGCCCATAGCAATAAGCAAAATTGCGCCAATAGGTTCACCAGCTAGCTCGCCGCACACACTAATGGGTAGTTGGTGCTGATTGCAACTTTCAACAGCAAATTTAAGTGCCCTTAGTACACCGGGATGAAAACTATCAAATAAGGGGCTAACGCTTGGATTATTACGATCCACTGCTAGCAAATATTGAGTCAAATCATTAGAGCCAACAGAAACAAAGTCAACTCGTTGCGCCACTTCATCTAATTGATATAACAGCACTGGTACTTCAAGCATAATGCCTACTTTAGGCATAGTGATAATTTTACCGAGTTCAGCTGTTAGCTCGTGACAAGCTTGCTCTAAGTATATAAGTGATAAATCTATCTCTTCTAGATTACTTACCATAGGTAGCAGAATATGTAACTGCTCTGTATCAATAGCCGCTTGAAGCATGGCACGTAATTGAATTAAAAATAGCTCTGGATGATCAAGTGAAAGGCGGATCCCACGCCAGCCAAGAAATGGGTTATCTTCAATAATAGGGAAGTAATCTAAGGGTTTATCACCGCCAACGTCTAATGTTCGCATCACCACTGGCTTGCTCCCAGCAGCTTTTAACACTTTGCGGTATATTTCAAGCTGCTCAATTTCCCCTGGAAAACACTGCTTAAGCATGAACAAAATTTCTGTTCTATACAGGCCTATACCATCAGAATCTGCGCCAGTTTCAGAATCAACGCTACTCAATAAACCACTATTGATGTAAAGGTAGATCCGTTTACCATCAAGCGTCACAGTCTTTAGTGATGACTCTTGAGCATATTGCCTTTGCTGCTCTTCTTGCGCAGCAATCAAACTTTGATACTCAGCTAACACCAGCGCAGATGGCTCGACAATCACTTGGCCACGATTAGCATTAATAATCAGCTTAGACTTTTCAATATTGGCGTTAAGAATACCTTCAACGCCTATAATCGCAGGAACACCCATAGCTCTAGCCAAAATAGCAGCATGGGAGTTAGCCCCGCCAAATTCGGTAACAATCCCCGCTAGCTTTTGTCTGGGAAATTCTGCGAGTAAAGTAGTACTTGCCTCTTTAGCAATTAAAATAACCGGTGTTTCAGGCTCTAAGAATATTTTATCCGGCTCTATCAACTGCCTTAAAACGCGCTGACCAAGATCTCGAATATCACTGGCACGCTCTTTTAAATACAAGTCAGTCATAGCGTCAAAGTGTTCAATATAACGCTTAGACACTAAACAGACAGCAGTTTCAGCGTTCCAACCGGAGCGAACTTCTTTTATGTACTCACCGCCTAAACTGGATTTTTCAAGCAGCAATAATAAAGCTTTAAAAATGGAGGCAGCTTCTTCATCTTTCTCACGATCAAAGCGTTGAGACAAACTGATGAGTAAGTCCTTACAACGACCCATGGCATCATTCAGACGCTTTTCTTCTACTGTAACTGAAGCCGCTATAATTTCATCACGCTCAAATGATATTTGCCCTCCCAACACTAGAGCTTGGGCAATCGCAATACCTTTTGAGGCTTGGCTTCCAGTGTAATAGCGCTGCTGTAATCCTGCACTTAACTGCGCTCTATGGGTTAAACCTTTAATTGCGACCGCAAGCTGCGCTGCCAACGTCATCAAGAAGGCTTCTTCGCCTTCACTAAATTGGCGGGCCTTAACTTGTTGAACAACTAACACACCAATTACAGTCTTTTGATAAACAATAGGAACGGCTAAAAAAGCACTGTAGGCTTCTTCGGCAACTTCAGGAAGGAGTTTAAATCTTGGATGAGAAGGCGCATCTGCGAGATTAATCGCTTCTTCACGCTGAGCAACAAGGCCAACTAAGCCTTGTGTTATGGGAAGTCTAGCAGCATTAACAGCCGCAAGCGCAAGGCCATCAGTTGCAGACAATACAAGTTGTTGCTCCTCTATTATATAGATAGAGCAACACTCGGTATTCATCGCTTTTTTGGTTTGCGTTACCAGCTGCGCTAACGCGTATTCAAGATCATGTGCTTGAGCGACAGCTTGGGTAATATCTCTCAGTGTTTTAAGCACTAACGCAAACCTCTCTAATTAGTTTCTACGCATACCTCGTCTTTTAGTATTCGACTCTTTAACCTGTAAAGGTAAAGTGGTCGATGCAAACTCTTTCATGACTTTTCGGTAAACGTCCCTTTTAAAAGAAACGACTTGTCTTACTGGATACCAATAACTCACCCATCGCCAATCATCAAATTCAGGATGACCACTAGCGTTAAGGTCAATGGCATTTTCGGCACTTTTCAATTGTAGCAAAAACCACTTCTGTTTTTGCCCGATACACACGGGTTTACTATCTTGTCTGATTAACCGCTTAGGTAGCCTATAGCGTAACCATGATCGCGTCGATGTTAGAATTTGCACATGTTCTGGCTTTAATCCTACTTCTTCGTATAACTCACGATACATGGCTTCTTCTGCTGACTCTCCATCGTCAACGCCACCTTGAGGAAATTGCCAGGAATGTTGGCCAAATCTTCTTGCCCACATAACCTGCCCAAAGCGATTACAGATAATGATGCCCACATTTGCGCGAAAGCCGTCACTATCAATCACATGGACTCCGAACTATTAACTATTAATCTTTTGATTGTTTCACAAAGCGTGTCCGGCGGCAAATATCAGTTACCCACAAATCATGGGATAAAGTCAGCTTTTTCACCAACCTTATCAACAGCAACAACAATGCATAAGCAATGATATCCACAAAAACTGTGGATATCTCTGTTGGAAACTCAATTAAAGTCTAATAACTTAGGTATTTCCCATTGGTTTATTAATTTTACCTTAGCCAAGAAAAACAATTAAAAACCTTATAAAACAATGAATAATTAAACATTAAAGATAACCAATATACTACCCCTCACAAAAACGCTCACTATTTAACCGCCCCATTTAAAACTGATAAGTTGGCCCGTAGCCAAATAGGGTTATTCACAAGTGCAACTATTTTTGCTTTAAAAAAAGCAAATAATCCCAGTCTTATAGCATTGACAGATCACATTTATTGCAGTAGCTGCAGATATAACCATAGTTATCCAATAATTCTGTGGATAACTATGTTGGAAAAATAGGGAAAGAACTGGTGTAACTTAATAAAACAACAAAAGCTAATGCCGTCATGGTTAAAGATCATTACTTAATTCATAAACTTAGAGATGTAGAAGACGGTTATCACTCAGCTGTTTTTTTGTAGTACATTTTTTACCCGCATTTAATTTGTACCGCTGCTGAGGTAAAATCACATTATGAAGAAAGCATTAACCTCCCCAAATAGCATCGACGAATTGATGCAACGCGCAGAATCAATGGCAGGCCTAACCTTAGGTCAGTTAGCTCATTATCATGAAATTGAAATGCCTAAGGATCTAAAGAGACATAAAGGCTGGGTAGGTCAATTGATTGAACTAGAGCTAGGTGCGCTCGCAGGCTCAAAACCTGAACAAGATTTTGTCCATTTAGGTGTTGAACTTAAAACTATACCGATTAGTCGCAGCGGTAAAGCGTTAGAAACCACCTATGTAACAGTGGCACCACTAACTGATATTCAAGGCCTAACATGGGAAACTAGTGTCGTTTACCATAAATTACAACAAGTTCTGTGGATACCAGTACAAGGAGATCGCGATATCCCACTTGTACAAAGACAAATAGGTTCGCCTATTTTGTGGCAACCATCATTTGAGGAAAGCCAGTTACTGAAGCAAGACTGGGAAGAGATAATGGAATTTATTGCAATAGGACAGGTAGATAAAGTCACTGCTCGTCACGGGGAAGTTTTGCAACTACGACCAAAAGCTGCAAATAGTCAGGTACTAACAGACAGTATTGGTCGTGATGGAGAACTGACTCAAACCAACCCTAGAGGCTTCTATTTGAAGACGCAATTTACTCAAAAAATACTTTCTAGGCTACTTTGAGGTATTTTTGTACCAAAACAGACACTCATTTGACTTAGATCACAAATACTACTGGTAAAAGTAGGGGGATTTTCTATAAACTAGCGCCTCCTAAAAACAAGTAGTATTTGGATACCCCTTTAATAGTGAAAGCACGTATACAAGCAAAGAAATTGACCTTTGCTATATTCGCTTGGACTTCGGCCATGGCGGCTTTCGTATTCTTTCGATACGCGCAAACTCCGGAACTTCCACAGTGGGCTATTGGCTCCGCTGATTTAGCGACGCTTTCAATTTACATGGGGATTATTTTTGGCAGCCTGCATTGGATGTCGAACCTAATTGCTGACTTTAGCGCAATTAATCGCTTACCTTATGTTTTTTCAGTCGTCTTTAAAGGATTATTCCTGCTACTGGGTGCCACAACATTAGCTTATATCACTCAATACCTAAATATGTGGGCAATTGAGAACCATATGACGACCTTGCGCCAAATGCTAACCGCGCACATTTTATATAGCCCGTCATTCCAAGCACTTATTGTGTACCTAGTTGTAGTCCGAGTGGGCCTTGCCTTTATAGAGCAAATGGCGCTTCTTGTTGGCCCTAGAGTGTTATTTAATATCGGTTTAGGTAAATATCATAAGCCAAGATATGAACAGCGCTTATTCCTTTATCTTGATATGGTCGCATCTACTACACATGCAGAGTCTTTAGGTGACTACCGTTTTAGCCGTTTAATTCAAGACAGCTTCAGCTTATTGGCCGATACAGTAACCAATAATGAAGCTGAGATTTATCGATATATGGGCGACGCAGTGTTAATTCATTGGCCGCTGAAAGATGGTATTAAAGAAGATCGATGCTTCAATATTTATCATGAGTTCAGTCAGCAACTTAGCTGGCAAAGACAATATTTTGAAGAACAGTATGGCTTTGTACCTAAATTTAAGGCAGCCGCTCACTGTGGACAAGTTGTCGCTGCCGTTGTTGGTGTACAAAAGCAAGAGATTAGCTTCTTTAGTGATGTGCTAAACACCTTAGCTAGACTGCAAGATCAGTGTAACCCATTAGGTCAACGTATGTTGATCTCAGGCTCTTTGCAGTCACGCCTAGAATATAGCGACTCTCAGTACAATCTAAACAGCCTAGGCCCTATCAAACTAAAGGGGAAGCAGCACTCAATTGAAGTGTTTGGTGTTTCGCCTAAAGCCACTTCTGTAGAATAAGTAACAAAGCCGATAGCATTATCGGCTTTGTGCCTCATGCAAGATTAATCAATAAGCAACTAATTCTGTTCTAGTGATTGTTCCAATAACTTTTGGATCTCAAGACCTAATGTTCTAAAGGTCAAAATTCGACTCGACGTTTGTCTCCATACTAAGCCAATATCTCGATAAGGTGTCTCGCCAGGCGGTGCCATTGTCGTCAAATCAGTATTATTCAAAATACCTGCATCGATAGCCATTTGTGGTAAAAAAGTGGTTCCTAATTTACAATTAACCATCTGCACTAGCGTATGCAAACTCGTTGCTGCAAAGGGATTAATCTTTTCACTTTCACCTAACTGGCAGGCAGTAATCGCATGGCCGGTAATACAGTGCTCAGCTTGAAGTAAAAAAATACTCTCATCTGGCAAGTCTTGGTAATCAATCGGCTCATGGATCTCATCAGTTAGGTCTCTATGAACCACCATTTTAAACGGATCAATACCTACCTTCATACTATGAAATCCACTTGTATCCACTGGCAGCGCAAGTAATAACAGATCAAGTTCGCCCTTCCCTAACGCATCAATTAGACGGTCAGTCGTATCTTCTTTCAAGAACAGTGTTAAATCAGGATAAGTGTGTTTACAGTGCTGCACTACATTGCTTAACAAAAATGGCGCAATAGTAGGGATACAACCTAAACGGATCTCACCAGTCATTGGCTCACCTTGATGCTTAACCAGTTCGACTAAATCATCGACATCGGTTAGCAACTTACGCGAACGCATTACCACTTCTTCTCCAATAGCGGTAAAGATAAATGACTTGTGGTCTCGTTCAATAAGTTGGTGACCTAATTGTTCTTCAAGGTTTTGAATGCCGCTTGAAAGAGTCGACTGACTTACATGACAGATTTTAGCTGCTCTGTTGAAGTTCTGTTCTTGATGTAAATTCACCAGATAGAACAGATTTTTTAGGCTAGGTAGGTGTTTCATAAAACAGATTACCAATGACAGAATTTATCTAATCACTCTATCATAGATTGCTAAAATAACCGCGGTTAGCAAAGGTTAGAATGTGAAGTGAATCAAAAATGTACACGATAATCGTATTTTCATTGATAAACAGGCAAAAAAATAGCGCAGTGGAATTATCCAAACTGCGCTATTTTCCAGAGTAAAACTAATTAAGCTTTAGACTCTAGGTATTCTTTTAACTGCTGCAAATCTTTAGCTGCAAACTCTGCAATTTGATCTAACCATTCTTTATGGCCAGCATTCCAAGCAGCTTCTTCGCCGTGTTGCAGTAGTTGAGCATATTGCTGAATACGCTTTAAACCAACTGAACCTGCGGCACCTTTGAACTTATGCGCTTCAGAGCAAAGAGTATCTTTATCATTTGCTTCGTATGCACTGACTAGATTGCCTACATATTCAGGCATTAATTGTTCAAATAAAACGACGCTTTTAAGTAGCGTACCTGCACCAATTGCACTGCAGTACTGCTCCAGTGTATTAAGATCCAAGATTGATTCTAATTCAGCTGTTGCCATCTAGGCACCTCTCAAATATTGCCGTATATACAAAAGACGATTTTACCACATAATACCCGCTAAAATCGTGGGCGCAACAACTAGTGTCACATAGGGTTAAAAATCCTAACTTTTTAACCATTTAGCAACCTACCGTTAAACAAAGTTACTCATTAATGACTTACTTATAGCCACTTTAGTTGCTTTTTAATCACGCTACCTAGCAAATTAACAAGCATTTTTCAAATAGGCGCCCTGACCACCTTTCGCTTTAAGATCATCAACGATGGCGACTAATCCATTCCAGCGATAGGCGCACCAATCAGGACCTAACAACATAGGCTTTTTAGCATACGCAGTAACACGATGAAATATAACATCTTCAGGAGTATAGCGTATTAGCTCACCTACACTATAAGCATAACTTTCCAGCTCAAGCAGGTTCATTTTATTAGCCCGCCATGCTTTTGCCATAGTACTACCTTCTACTATATGTAGTGGGTGTATCTTTAAACCATCGATGCCAACAGCAAGTACCTTATCTAATGTCTCAAGGTAATCTGAATGGCTTTCTCCAGGCAGACCTAAAATCAAATGAGTACAAACTTTAATACCTAAACTGCGAGCACGTGTGACTGTATCTTCATAAGCTGCAAACGTATGACCGCGATTGATTTTCTTGAGGGTCTTATCATTGGCTGACTGCAAGCCTAACTCAAGCCAAACATCGACACCATCATTTTGGTAGCCAACTAACAACTCAAGTACTTCGTCTGGAACACAATCAGGGCGCGTTCCTACGCAAAGCCCGACAATGTCGTTATCTTGAATAGCTTCATCATACTTTTGCTTCAACACTAAATACTCATCATAAGTACTAGTGTAAGCTTGAAAATAAGCAATATATTTAGAAGATTTAGACGATAACCGCTCGCGGCCTTGTGCTAATTGCTCTTGAATAGAAAGCTCGGTTTTATGTTCGTGACTAAAAGACGCCACATTACAATAAGTACACCCGCCTTTACCTAAGGTACCGTCGCGATTAGGACAAGTGAATTTTGCATCAATTGTCAATTTACGGATCCGCTCTCCGTACTTTTGTTTGCACACACCACCAAAGGTATTAACGTAACTGTCCAGTCCCAACTGCTCTATCTACCCAACTAAAAAATTTGCGCTATTTTAACCAGTTCTGAAAATCATTAATTAGCGCTAGCTCAAATAACCGTAAAGACCCTGTGTGCGGCCAAGACTTTTCACTGCCATAAGATTCTAGTGTAACTACATTACGATGTGCTTATGCATAAATACTCACAACCAAAAGTGATTATCATTTCACTGTATATGCAATAAAAATCACTTTACGCAAAACAGATACAATCAACATTCTCGTTACATTTATCATTTCTTCATTCTCACTAATTTTTAAAATTCTTTTTATTCATAAGGTTATACGAAGCATTTAGCAGCTTACGTTAAGGTAAACTTTGGTTTGCAAGTGTATAAAACAGCGACTTTTAGTTATTTTTTATGCAACAATTTGGTTTGACCTTTGACTAGCATGAGGTTAATTTGATTGATTCGGGTGCATATCTATAGAGATTTTTTGCTTTATCTCCCGAGTTGTATCAGTTGAGGTTAGGGAGTGTAGTAATGAGCTTATATCATCCAAGTTTTGAGCGGGACAATTGTGGATTTGGGTTAATCGCCCAAATGGACGGTGAAGCGAGTCACCGTATTGTACGTACCGCGATTCACGGCCTAGACCGAATGAAACATCGTGGTGGAATCGCAGCAGATGGTCGCACCGGTGACGGCTGTGGTCTATTAATGCAGTTACCTATTGAATTCTTTAAAGCTATTGCCGAAGAAAACGACTGGCACTTGAGTCGTCGTTTTGCCGTAGGCATGCTATTCCTTAGCCAAGATGCCATCTTAGCTGCACAAACTAAGCAACTGCTTGAGCAAGAACTACAGAAAGAAACCCTTAGTGTTGCAGGCTGGCGCGATGTGCCAGTCAATACCGATGTACTGGGTCCTATAGGTAAAGCCAGTCAACCGCAAATTGTACAAGTTTTGATTAATGCTCCTATTGGGTGGCGTGAAAAAGATTTAGAACGCCGCTTGTATATGGCGAGGCGCAGAGTCGAGCAACAACTAACCCACGATAAAGATTTTTACGTGGCAAGCCTATCAGGCCAAGTCATAGTATATAAAGGGCTAATGATGCCAGCCGATCTGCCGGCGTTTTATAGCGACTTAGCTGATATCCGTCTACAAAGTGCTATTTGTTTATTCCACCAGCGCTTTTCAACTAATACTTCACCTAAATGGCCTCTAGCGCAGCCGTTTAGATATCTCGCTCACAACGGTGAAATTAATACGATTACTGGTAACCGTCAGTGGGCTCGAGCACGTGCCTACAAGTTCCATGCGCCGCTTTTACCTGATTTACAGCAAGCAGCTCCCTTTGTGAATGAGACCGGCTCAGACTCATCATCGTTAGACAATATGCTAGAAATGCTATTGGCTGGCGGTATGGACCTTTACCGAGCGATGCGGTTACTTATTCCACCAGCATGGCAAAGTAACCCAGAAATGGATCCCGAGTTAAAAGCCTTTTATGACTTTAACTCGATGCATATGGAGCCATGGGATGGACCTGCTGGTATCGTGATGACCAATGGCCGACATGCCGCCTGTGCCGTTGACCGTAATGGTCTGCGTCCGTCACGTTATGTGATTACCAAAGACCGTATCTTAACTCTTGCTTCTGAAGTAGGTATTTGGGATTACGCTCCAGATGAAGTCATCGAAAAAGGCCGCGTGGGACCAGGTGAACTACTAGTACTCGATACGTTAAACGGTCAATTGTATTCGTCATTTGAGATCGATAACGACTTGAAACGTCGCCACCCTTACAAGCAATGGATGGCAAAAAACAGCAAGATACTCAAGCCAGCTGAAGAGTTTGGCGCCAACGAGCAAGGTAAGCGTGAGTTTGATAGTACCCAACTGCTACAGTACCAAAAACACTTTGGTTACTCGCGTGAAGAACTAGAGCAAGTCATTTGGGTTCTCGCGCAAAAAGGCGAAGAAGCAACGGGCTCTATGGGCGATGACACACCTATGGCTGTACTGTCGAAAAAATCGCGTACTATTTACGACTATTTCCGCCAAAAGTTTGCCCAGGTGACCAACCCACCAATAGATCCATTACGTGAAAAACACGTAATGTCGTTAACGACCTGCGCTGGTCGAGAGCAAAACCTATTTAATGAAACCACGGGCCACGCTTACCGCGTAATGTTTAATTCACCAGTACTACTGTTTAGTGACTTTAATCAGTTAATGGCGCTTGATAGCACTTATTACCGCGCGAATACCGTTGATTTAAACTACGACCTCAGCGAAGGCCTAGAGTCTGCGGTTAAACGCATTTGTGATGAAGCTGAACGTTTAGCTCGCTCTGGTACAACACTTTTAGTCCTATCAGATCGTGCAACAGCAAAATCCAAGCAAGTGATCCCTGCTGCTATGGCAGTAGGTGCAGTGCAGCAAGTGCTGGTAAATAACAGCTTACGCTGTGATACCAACATCATTGTCGAAACTGCATCTGCGCGCGATCCGCATCACTTTGCTGTATTGCTTGGTTTTGGCGCAACGGCGATTTACCCTTACCTTGTCTATGAATGCATCTCAGATCTCGCTCAGCGTAATGGTGTTACCAATACCCGAGATCTAATGCTCAACTTCCGTCAGGGTATCGATAAAGGCCTGCGAAAGATCATGTCAAAAATGGGTATTAGTACGGTTGCCTCTTATCGTTGTAGTCAGCAATTTGAAGCTGTTGGCCTTGCAGATGAAGTGGTAGAGCTGTGCTTTAATGGCGTTATAAGTCGTATTCAAGGTGCAACCTTTGAGCTAATTGAACAAGATCAACAATTGCTGCACAAGCATGCCTTTAGAGCACATCAGCCGTTATCACAAGGTGGCCTTCT
Organism: Shewanella sp. 10N.261.52.F9; assembly: GCF_041471165.1. Taxonomy (NCBI): domain Bacteria; kingdom Pseudomonadati; phylum Pseudomonadota; class Gammaproteobacteria; order Alteromonadales; family Shewanellaceae; genus Shewanella; species Shewanella sp. 10N.261.52.F9. The sequence continues at coordinate 86,847 of NZ_JBFRNX010000012.1, read as the reverse complement.
TAAATATGTAGAGGGCGGAGAATATCACTGCTTTAACCCAGATGTAGTTAATACACTACAGTCAAGTTTGCGCGACCAAGATTACCCAAGTTACAAGCGTTTTACTGAACTTGTTGATGACCGACCTGTCGCAACTTTGCGCGATTTAATTGAGGTAAAGGGCGAGCTTCCTGCAGTAACAATCGACAAAGTTGAAGCAGCTAAAGCCTTATATCCGCGCTTTGACAGTGCAGCGATGAGCATCGGCGCATTAAGCCCTGAGGCACATGAAGCACTAGCGGTCGCAATGAATCGTTTAGGTGGCCGTTCAAACTCTGGTGAAGGTGGAGAAGATCCGCGTCGCTTTGACACTGAAGGCAACTCAGCAATTAAACAAATTGCATCGGGTCGCTTTGGTGTTACTGCCCATTACTTAGTTAACGCTGAAGTATTGCAGATTAAAGTCGCTCAAGGTGCAAAACCTGGTGAAGGTGGTCAGCTACCCGGTGATAAAGTCAGTGTCGAAATTGCTGCATTGCGTAACGCACGTCCTGGGGTCACTCTGATTTCACCACCGCCACACCATGATATCTATTCAATTGAAGATTTAGCTCAGCTTATTTTTGATTTAAAGCAGATTAATCCTAAGGCACTGGTATCAGTCAAGCTCGTTTCAGAGCCGGGGGTTGGTACTATCGCTACCGGTGTAGCTAAAGCCTACGCTGATATGATCACCATATCTGGTTACGACGGTGGTACCGGCGCAAGTCCAATTACTTCAGTTAAGTATGCTGGTAGTCCGTGGGAGCTAGGCCTTGCAGAAGTGCATCAATCACTGGTTGAAAATGGCCTACGCCATAAAATTCGTTTACAAGTCGACGGCGGATTAAAAACTGGTAAGGATGTTATTAAAGCAGCCCTGCTCGGTGCAGAGAGCTTTGGCTTTGGTACCGTGCCTATGATCGCTCTTGGTTGTAAATACTTACGTATTTGCCACCTTAATAACTGTGCAACAGGTGTTGCCACCCAAAACCAAAAGCTACGTAACGAGCACTATCACGGTTTACCAGAACGTGTAATGACTTATTTTGAGTTTGTTGCACGCGAGATCCGTGAATATATGGCCACTTTGGGTGTCACCGAATTTGAACAGCTCGTGGGTCGCAGTGATTGGTTAGCAGCTATCGAAGGTGAAACCGCTAAACAACAAGCGCTAGACTTAGCACCTATTCTATACCGTCCTACTGTACCAGAAACCTCGGCAATCACTTGGCGTGAAATCAATCCACCGTCAGATCCTGGCCAATTGAACCAACGCTTAGTTGAAGATTGCAAAGAAGCTGTATTAGCTGGCGTACCTATCTGTGAAATGTTTAGCATTAATAACACTGACCGTTCTGTTGGCGCGAGTCTATCTGGATATATTGCTACCCATGTAGGGCGAGATGGTGCTAAGGCACCAATCACCTTAAAGTTTAATGGCAGTGCAGGCCAGAGCTTTGGCGTATGGAACGCGCCAGGCCTTGAACTGATGCTCTGTGGTGATGCCAATGACTATGTAGGTAAAGGCATGTCAGGCGGCAAGATCTGTGTTTATCCACAACTGGGGAGCCCGTTTAAAGCAGAACGCTCTACTATTTTAGGTAACACCTGTTTGTATGGTGCGTCAGGCGGCAAGTTATTTGCGTCAGGTCAGGCTGGAGAGCGCTTTGCAGTCCGTAACTCAGGCGCAATAGCCGTTGTTGAAGGCTTAGGCGATAACGGCTGTGAATATATGACTGGCGGCATTGTTGTGGTACTAGGTAAAACCGGAGTTAACTTTGGCGCTGGCATGACTGGCGGCTTTGCCTACGTATTTGACCAATATGGTCACTTTACCCCAAGAGTGAATACCGAGATGGTTGATACTCACAAGGTGCAGTCGCCTATTCAGCAGCAACACTTACGTGATTTGATTGAACAACATGTCAAAGAAACTAACAGTGACCATGGCAAAATGATCTTAAGTGATTTCGAGAACTGGTTAGATTGCTTCATTCTAGTTAAGCCTAAGAATGTAGAGCTAAGCGATTTATTAAAATTAGAACAATCAGAACCTGCACTTGCAGTCAGAGCGGGGTAAGACAAAATGAGCAATGATTTCCAGTTTATTGAAGTGGGGCGCAAAGATCCGACTAAACATGCAGCTAAACAACGTGCAACACAGTTTATTGAGATTTATCAACCTTTTGCCCAACCACAGGTAAAAGAACAAGCTGATCGCTGTCTTGATTGCGGTAACCCTTATTGCGAGTGGAAATGTCCACTGCATAATTACATCCCAAATTGGCTTCAATTAGCCAAGCAAGGGCGGATTATGGAAGCAGCAGATCTGGTTCATGAGACCAATACTCTGCCAGAGATCTGTGGCCGCGTTTGTCCACAAGATCGACTTTGTGAAGGTGCCTGCACCCTGAATGAAGAGTTTGGAGCTGTGACTATTGGTAATGTCGAGAAGTACATCACCGATACGGCTATTTCTCAGGGCTGGCGCCCTGATATGTCAAAAGTGACGCAACGTAAAGAGCGAGTTGCGATAGTCGGGGCTGGCCCTGCCGGTCTTGGCTGCGCCGACATATTGGCCCGTAATGGCGTTAATGCCGTGGTGTTTGATAAAAATGTGCAGATAGGTGGCCTCCTCACCTACGGGATCCCGTCATTTAAGCTTGATAAAGAAGTGATGCAAATTCGCCGTAACGTACTTGAAGGTATGGGCATCGAATTTAAGCTAGGTGTCACTGTCGGCAAAGATATCGACTTTAAAGACCTAATAGTACAATACGATGCCGTCTTCCTTGGTATGGGCACCTATACCGCCATGAAGGCTAATTTGCAGGGTGAAGACGCCGACGGTGTGCACCAAGCACTGCCTTACCTTATTGGCAATACACACAATGTAATGGGTACTGAGTGTCTTGAGAATCCTTATCTAAGTCTTGCAGGCAAACGCGTTGTTGTCCTAGGTGGAGGTGACACGGCAATGGACTGTGTACGTACCGCTGTTCGTCAAGGCGCAACTCAGGTCACTTGTGCATACCGACGTGATGAACAGAATATGCCGGGCTCTCGACGTGAAGTACAAAATGCTCGCGAAGAAGGTGTCGAGTTTCTATTTAACCGCCAACCCAGTGAGATTAAAACCGTCGATAATAAAGTGGTCGGGATTGAGTGTATCGAAACCCAATTAGGTGAAGCAGATGAGAGTGGTCGTCGCCGTCCAGAACCTATCGCAGGTAGTGAGCAGGTATTGGAGGCCGATGCAGTTATCATCGCCTTTGGTTTTCAACCTAGTCCCGCTAATTGGTTAGCTGATTACAATATTGAACTGAATGACTGGGGCTTAGTTAAAGCGCCAAAAGTTGCCGATAACCCATTCCAAACCAGCAACCCTAAAGTGTTCGCAGGCGGAGACATGGTGCGTGGTTCTGACCTAGTGGTTACTGCAATAGCTGAAGGCCGTGATGCTGCGATGGGAATATTAAATTACTTAGAAGACTAATGTAATAACTAATAACTGAGTGGTTCCTTATATCAGTTACTTGTGACTTGCGCTCCGAAAGGGGCGCATTTTTTTACTCTATTGAAAATGCCGCTATCAATAGCACTTAATATAGCTCCAAATATTAGTACTTATATTACTTCCTAAGCGAATCCTATAATTAGGCTTGCAGATCGTAATAACTCGCCTGCTACAACAGCTATTTCTCGCTTCTTCCCTCTAGCGCTTTTATCTCTGTTTGCTTGCAGTAAATTAAAGGTTACGGTTAAAACTAATTTTAATTCTAAATTTATTTAAGCCTAATATGGCTGAGCTGCACAATTTTAAACCACTCGCTTTTGCTTATAATAAACAACAGCTTACCGCCACCTCTTATTCAATTTAATTTCACAAGATTTTTCCGTGAGGCGCGTCACACTATTCAACAAAGCTTGATAGTTACATCACTAACCATTAGAGTTGTTATTAATTGAGCGTTCAATTAACTATTAATTTTATAAAAATAACAACAAATTTAACGTTCCACTTAACAAGCAAGACAACAAGAATTATAAGACTCTGGAGGTTGCTTTTAATGCCACGCCCACCAATGAAAACGGTCCGACAACAACAGCTCATCGACGCCACTCTTATCTCTGTTGAACGTCACGGTTTACACAACACCACCATCAATACCATTAGTGGTTTAGCAGGGTTATCTTCCGGTTTAATTAGTCATTATTTCGGTGGCAAACAGGGGTTGATTGAAGCAACCCAAAAATATTTACTCGACCAGTTAAAACAAGCATTACTTAGTCGCACTCAAAACAAAAGCATGATCCCGTTAGAACGATTACATGCCATCGTAGAAGCTAACTTTACTGAGGTTCAACGTTCAAGACCGGCCACAAAAACTTGGTTAAGTTTCTGGTCGCAAGCAATGCACGAACCCGGACTTGCCAGACTACAGCACATAAATAGCCAACGCCTTTATAGCAACCTTCTGTTTTCATTCAAAAAGATACTACCTAAAGCCGCAGCAATAACAGCAGCTAAACAAGCTGCTGCAATGATTGATGGTTTCTGGCTACGAAGCGCTCTAAGCGGTGTACCGGAGAAAGAGTTCGAACAGGCACAAATTTTATGTAAGGCCTTTATCGAGGCAGTGATCATGCAGTACGGAGAAAACCGATGTCACTAGTTGTCTACAAAAATTATATCCATGGCCAAGCTTTGCAAAATAGCAGCGGCGAAACCTTTGAAGTCATCAATCCAGCAAATGGAGAAGTCAGCTATTTAGTTGAGGTTGCCGATGAAAAAATCCAAAAAGCAGCTATCGACAGCGCTAAAGAGGGCTTTGCTACTTGGTCAAAGATGACCGCAATGGAAAGAAGCCGTATCCTGCTTAAGGCCGTTGCGCTGTTGCGTGAACGCAACGACGAGCTGGCTACTATTGAAGTACAAGATACAGGAAAACCCTGGCAGGAAGCGTCAGTAGTTGATGTCGTAACTGGAGCTGACTCAATTGAATTTTTTGCAGGTCTTGCTCCCAGTATTGAAGGCAACCAGCAAACTATTGGTGATGATTTTTACTATACTCGCCGTGAGCCATTAGGTATTTGTGCAGGCATAGGTGCTTGGAACTACCCATTACAAATCGCCTGTTGGAAATCAGCACCGGCATTAGCTTGTGGTAATGTGATGTTGTTTAAGCCATCAGAAGAAACCCCGCTTGGAGCACTAAAACTTGCTGAGATTTTTACCGAAGCAGGCCTACCTAATGGCGTGTTTAATGTCATTCAAGGTGATGGCCAAGTCGGCGCTTGGTTAACCAACAATGACGAGATCGCCAAAGTATCCTTCACGGGCGAAGTCGGCACCGGCAAGAAAGTGATGGCAGCAGCTTCAAGCTCACTTAAAGAAGTCACTATGGAGCTAGGCGGAAAGTCGCCACTTATCATTTTTAATGATGCCGATATCGACAATGCTGTATCTGCCGCTATGTTAGGTAACTTCTATACCCAAGGTGAGATCTGCACTAATGGCACACGCGTATTTGTGCAGAAAGATATCTATCCACAATTTATCGAAAAGTTGGTAAGCCGTACTCAAAACAATATCGTCTGTGGCGATCCTATGGATCCTGAAACAAATTTTGGCGCGCTAATATCCCAAGACCACCAACAAAAAGTACTCAACTACATCGACATAGGTAAACAACAAGGCGCTGAGTTATTAGCTGGCGGCCATGCTTTAATTCCAGAAAATAGTCCTAATGGCTTTTTTGTTGCACCTACCATTTTTGGTCAGTGCACCGATGAAATGACCATAAGTAAAGAAGAGATCTTTGGTCCGGTAATGTGTGTACTGCCATTTAGCGATGAAGAAGAAGTTATTCACCGCGCTAACGACACGCGTTTAGGGCTTGCTGCTGGTGTATTTACTCAAGACATTACCCGCGCTCACCGAGTTATTCATCAGATGCAAGCCGGTATTTGCTGGATCAACGCCTATGGCGCCTCACCAGCAGAAATGCCTGTTGGTGGTTACAAAATGTCAGGGATTGGCCGTGAAAACGGTAGTGAGACCCTAAAAGCTTACACTCAAATCAAAGCCGTATACGTTGGTATGCAGCCTCTTGAAAGTCCATTTTAAGGAGCTGATATGACTGTAACAAATCCACAATACGACTACATCATTGTCGGTGCAGGTAGTGCAGGCTGCGTTCTAGCTAATCGCTTGTCAGCTGATGCCAATAACCGCGTACTACTGTTAGAAACTGGTGGTAGCGATAAGAGCATTTTTATCCAAATGCCAACTGCGTTATCGATTCCAATGAATACAGCTAAATATGCATGGCAATTTGAAACAGAAGCTGAACCTTTTTTAGATAATCGCCGAATGCACTGCCCTCGAGGCAAAGTGCTTGGTGGTTCATCATCAATTAACGGTATGGTTTACGTACGAGGCCATGCTCGCGACTTTGATGAATGGCAACAACAAGGTGCTAAAGATTGGGATTATGCTCATTGCTTGCCATATTTCAAGAAAGCCGAGACTTGGGCTTTTGGTGGAGATGACTATCGCGGCGCCGATGGCCCATTGGGGGTTAACAACGGCAATAATATGAAGAACCCGCTCTACAAAGCCTTTGTTGCTGCAGGTATTGATGCCGGTTACCTAGCCACTGATGACTACAATGGTGCACAGCAAGAAGGTTTTGGACCAATGCACATGACGATTAAAAATGGCGTGCGCTGGTCAACCGCTAATGCTTACCTCAGACCAGTAATAAAACGTACAAACTTAACTGTTATTACCCATGCTCAAGTCCACAAAGTACTATTTTCAACGAAACAAGGCGAGAGCAAGAAAGTGGTAGGTGTTCGCTTTGAGCGCAAAGGCAAAATGGTTGATTTAAACGCAAACAAAGAAGTCATCCTTTCAGCAGGGTCAATTGGCTCACCACACATTTTGCAGCTTTCAGGGATTGGCGCTGCAGACACTTTGGCAAAAGCAGGTATACAGCAAACCCATGACTTACCAGGCGTGGGTGAGAACCTACAAGATCATCTAGAGTTTTACTTCCAATTTAAGTGCCTCAAGCCCATTACGCTTAATGGCAAGTTAGACCCGTTAAATAAACTCTTTATTGGAAGTCGTTGGATCCTAAATAAATCAGGTCTTGGTGCGACTAATCACTTCGAGTCTTGTGGTTTTATCCGCTCAAAAGCAGGGCTTGAATGGCCTGATTTACAGTATCATTTTTTACCAGCCGCTATTCGCTACGACGGTAAAGAAGCTTTCTCTGGTCACGGTTTTCAAGTGCATATTGGTCACAATAAACCAAAGAGCCGTGGCAGTGTTAAAGCCGTTTCCAATGATCCAAAACAAGCACCAAGCATTCAATTCAATTATTTATCTCATCAAGAAGATATCGAAGGTTTCCGCGCTTGTGTACGCTTAACTCGCGAAATTATTAATCAACCTGGATTAGATGAGTATCGCGGTGAAGAGATCCAGCCTGGCACCGATATCCAAACAGATGAACAAATAGATAGCTTTGTAAGAAGTGCGGTAGAAAGTGCCTATCACCCCTCTTGCACTTGCAAAATGGGCGAAGATGCCCTGTCAGTAGTAGACTCGCAAACTCGAGTGCATGGTATACAAAACCTCAGAGTGGTGGACTCTTCGATTTTCCCCACCATTCCTAACGGGAATCTAAATTCGCCAACAATTATGGTCGCAGAGCGTGCCGCCGATTTAATTATGGGCAATACGCCATTAGCACCGAGTCAAGCTGTAGCCATTGTCAGTGATAACTGGCAAAAACAGCAGCGACAAAGACCTGCAGTTAGATAGTTGTCCGGCTTACCTTCTCTAAGGTAAGCCGAGCCCTCCACAAACGAGATGAAGATGTACGGCAATCTAACTGTCGCTTTTTCAAACTGTTTGGACATATACCCAAAAACGATCAGGGTATAGGCCCTACCAGCCTAGGCCTTAAGGCTAAATGGTTTTAATCGCCATGTTTAATTTATCAAACCTTAACTCTCGTTAAAGCGGCAATTAAGGCTTGAGGGATTTTTGCGGCCAAAATTTGGCAACAAGCAGGCAAAACAACAATAAAAAAAGGACCGAAAAGGACCCATTTCATGTTTTATTTAGAAAAGAAAAACACTAATAAACAGCTAGGAGCTCACTCATGACCACTTGGCTAACAATAGGGATTTTATTTACGTTTGCTGCTATTGCCTTTGTTATTTACCGCTGGGGTAATGTCGAATGTATTGGCGTTACACCTGTACGCACTTTTACTTTTATTGCGATTTTATTTACCTCAGGCTTAGACGTAGGCTTAATCATGTTCCCGCTTACAGAGTTTGCAGGCTATGCGGATTTAGGAGCCAGTCCTGAGTATGGGTTCACTAACCCATTAGCAATTGAGTTTGGGTTCTGGGCATTTTTAATTTGGGCATTTTACTTTTTAACCTGTTTCTATTTTTGCGTAATAGAACCAAGAGTTAAATTCTTTGAAATTCCGCTTATCAAGTTCATTAATAACTTAGTCATTATCGGCACCTGTGCCTTTACTGCTTATTTGTTATTAACCAATCTACCTTGGTACTTGCCAGAGATGGGCGATGGCGAAACGATTGTAAGTAGTTTCTATCTTATCGTATTCGTAATTATTGCAGCGGCGGTGTATTCAAGCACCAGTATACGTTACGTACGCTTATTAAGCTTAGCCAGCACTTGGTTATTCTTGGGACTTATCGTACTCATGTGGGCCGGTGCATTTATGTCAGAAGAATCTGGTATGGGAGAATTCGTTAACACCTTTGCACTACTCGGCGACTACTTTGGCAATATCCATCACTTTGTACTACCTATCAACGATTACCATGAATTCTACCTATTCTGGTGGTTTGCTTGGAGCATCATGATTGGTCAGTTTACTGCACGCTTTGTTGGTGGAATGAAGACTTATCAAGTCTTGATTGCCATGATGGTATTCCCATCTTTGCCAATCGCGGTGTGGTTTACGGTTCTGTATTACTACAGTGCTAACGAAATCGCCACCACAGGCTTTTATAACTTAGCCATGGTCATGGTTGGTATTACCTTCGTAGTTAACTCGCTCGACTCGTTAATTCGTCTTTATACCGACAACCTAAACCTCACTGTAGAACGCTTTGGTAAGGTTAAGTATATCGTTGGTAACATCGTATTGATGAGCAGCCTCACTTTATTGTTCCAATTAAACTTCCTCGAGATCCAATGGGTTGGCGCCCTTGCTATCGGCCTAATTTTAGGCTGTTTTGGCTACATCTTCGCGACTAAATATAGCAAAGTTGCCGCGATAGAGCGCTCACCAACAGAGAACAAAATTGATTTTAGTAAAATTGAATTAGCTAACTAATAAGAAAAGAGAAATGATGAAAACAACAATTAAAAACCTTGCATTACTAGGCCTTATCTCATTACCAATGACCTCTATGGCTGGCGTAAGCTCAACAGTAAAAGCAACCTCAGATTACACCTTTAATGGTGTTAGCCAAACAGACAACGGCCCAGCACTTCAAGCGAGCCTAGATTACGCTGCTGACGCAGGCTGGTATGTAGGAACCTGGGCATCGAACGTGGATTACGGCTCAGCAGATGACACTTGGTTAGAACTCGATTTTTATGGCGGTATGTTCTATCAGCTTAGTGAAAGTGTGTCACTTGACGCGGGGATCGCCTATTACACCTACCATGGCGATTCATTCTCTGACGAATACCAATACCCAGAGGTTTACACTAAATTTGGTTATGGCTCTTCAGTTGGTCAAACAGAGCTGAATTTTTGGTACACATGGGACTACTTCGGCGGCGGTGCAGGCCATTACATTATGATGGCAGCGCATACATTTACGATTGCCGAAGGCCATGACATCCGCATTAGCTTTGACCGTTCAACATCCACCGATATAGACAAGGCGTCTTGGGATGGCGACAAAGCCTATAACCATTACCGCGCCGAATATATGACTAGCTGGAAAGGTTTTGACTTTAATTTAGCGGTTGAAGACACCAGCATGGATATCGACACAGCTGATACTCGTGCGGTATTTTCAGTTGCAAGAACCTTTAATTTCTAAACGACGCTATCAGTCATAGAGACTTGCACCTGATATAAATAGTGCGGTATAACGCTCAAACGTTATGCCGCACTATTTTTTATCACGTTTAACCGCTGTCACTAAAAGCACCTTCTTTTAAGGGCAATAAGCTGTTAATCACGGAGCAGACATGGAAAAGTACGAACAATTATTAATTTCACTGCGCCGAGTGATCCGAGCGATTGATATTCATTCTCGACAACTCAACAAGCAATCAGGCTTAACAGGCCCCCAGTTAATGGTAATGCAAAATATTGCTCAGCTAGACTCTCCGCTCGCTAAGGATATCGCTAAGGAAGTTGCCTTGAGCCCAGCAACAGTCACCACCATTATCGATAGACTAGAAAGTCGTAACTTAGTGATTAGAACTCGTAGCGAAACCGATAAACGCAAAGTCCATTTATCACTCAGTGACACAGGTCTAGCACTGTTAAGCGATTCGCCTAAGCCACTGCAAGAACACTTTATTACCCGTTATCAAAATCTTGAGCAGTGGGAACAAAGCCAGCTGTTATCGTCAGTTGAACGTATTGCAGCCATGATGGACGCCAATGAGCTAGATGCTGCACCGGTACTTTTAGTCGGACAAATTCAAGCAGATGAACAAAACTAGCGCAGCATTAGCCCAACACAAAAATCACCTTGCTCTTAATTTGCGAAGCTTCTATTGGGCCAATATCGTCAATGCCTACGCTCTGCTTGTTTTCGCCTTTAAACCAAAATCGACCAGCATGATCAACTCCCACTAACGTTTTGACTATGTAGCCATAGCGTGGATGCAATAGCTTAATAATATCACCCGCTTTTAAGCCTCTTCTATCAAAGTGCTCTGATAATAAGACAAAATTGCCGCTTTTTAGTCGGGGGAACATGCTGTTCCCTGCGACCTTATTAAAACTCAAACCAAACATGTTGCAGTCTTACTGCGCCAACTTTGGATATGTCACCACTTCGGCAGGCGGATAAGGGCATGGAGCACAATATACTTCAATGCCCTTAGACAACCAAAAAATCTCAGCGAAGCGATTAACTTTAGTAAGCAAATCTAAGGTGGCAGCCCGATCGATATGTTGTTTAGCCTTAGAAGCGGCCAACATAATGCTATGACTAAGTTGATGTAATTCAGGGTACGCATCCAGCTGCGGCTGCTTAATGTAGTCACCCCAAATAACCTGCACTTCATCTTTAACTTTACGGCCATGGAGCTCTTTTTCACTCACCAAACGATTGAACTGCGCTAATTGATTAGCTGTCATTACCGCAGGCTCTGGTAACTCTGCAAGCAAATCAATCATTCTTATCATGGTCAGTACCGCAAGCTGAGCCGTTATCGGATCGTAGATCTTACATGGGATATCGCAATGTGCTGACACCTCAACAAAAGGTCGTTTACTGTCTATTTTATTCAGTAATTTAGCTAACATACTCACTCCTACTCACAATCTTTAATTAACGGTTTGCTATGCATGATCTTTCGCTGATGATTTCTTCGCTAACGTATGCTTGACTAATTTGTAGCTTAATACTGCCGCGACCAATATTGGCGCCGCCCATAAAAGGTGGATTAGATTAGCTGACTCAGCGCTATGGTCATGCCCAGGATGGGCTAGTACCGACGTTGAAAAAATCGTGAGTGCAGCGCCAATCGCGCTGCTTAGGTATAATTTGTTCATGAATAGTCCTTTATATAATCACTAATAATGATGGCGAATATTTAGCGATAACGGTTTTAACACTGATACCTATCAAGCTTGTTTAAACTTCTACCGCTGCAATTGAGTTACTACATTGATTTAGCAAAAATAGCGTTAATGTATGGCACTGCTGCGCATACCAATAACATCTGCCGTTTGCTCTAGCGCTGACACGCAGTCTTCACACATAGGATGCCGCTTAGCAAAATCCAATAATGGCGGGATAGTGATACTTAAGCTTTGAAAAGCCGAACTGCGTACCTCTTCGCAAACCGTTTCATTGGTCGATAAGCTTTGCACTTCTTGGTGAGCATTCTTTAAATAATGCAGCGCTATGTCGCTTTGATTTTGGCACTCATATAAATGCGCTAAATTATGCATACCCGCGACCCAGGCAAACAGTAACTCTCTATCATCCACCTTATGTGACCACTGACTTTCAATCATAGAAACCGCTTGCTGATAGCAACATTGCGCATCTATCCAAGATGCATCTCTAAAGTGTTGATTGCCAGAGCTCATGAGTTGTTGCCAATCTTTCATTTCACCACCACTGTAGTTATACAAGGTTAATCTCCAAGCATTGTTCCAGCGTATTAGCCGCTAAATGCTCGTAGGCTTTAATGCGTTATTAAAATACGTAATGAAGTAGTACATTCAAAAAGTATTAAATACGAATAATTCTCATTTAAAGTATCATAGGCAGAAAATGGGCTCAAATAGCAAAGACAAAATTTACTTATGTAAAGACAATACAGATGAACCGATTTAGACCTTAAGTAAGCAGATAGAGTAGGCTCTGATGCAGAGGTTTAGGTTTAGTTGCAGAAGTGCAGATTTAGGTGAAGCAAAAACAGGTTGAATCCAGCATACCGTAAATTGATCCTGGATTTAATCCAGTATCAATCGCTAGCCAAATAGAGGGTCATAAAACAGCTATAGGGATCGAGCTGATAATCAGCAAAAGGTAGACACTCTTTAAAACCAAACTGCTGATAAAGTTTCTTTGCAGGTAAAAAAGCCGCCATAGTGCCTGTTTCAAGGCTCAATCTTTGATAACCACGCGCCTTCGCTTCAACAATAATATGGGTTAATAGCTGCTGTGCCACACCTTGACGTAAAAAGTCAGCGGATGTGCGCATAGACTTAATTTCACCATGCTTAAGGTCTAGCTGTTTCAGTGCGCCGCAGCCTGCTAATCGCTCGCTTTGTTGCTGCGAAGTCCACAGACTCCAAAATGTTACGGCCTCACCTTCTAGCCCTGATACATCCAATGCATGCACACTTTCTGGCGGCGAATGGGACGCCATATCCTCATGGTGCGATTTCAAAAGTTCAAGCACTTGTACGTTGTCTAATTGCCCAGCTTTTATTTGCATTAGCATTCCATTAAGTTAATAAGTCTTCGCCTCTGAACTGCAAATAATAGGCTTAATTTAGCTGCAGCAGATCCCACTTCGTACCGTAAAGATCTTCAAAAACAACTACAGTGCCATATTCTTCGACTCTTGGTTCTTCTTTGAAAATTACACCTTGAGACTGCATAATTTCATAATCTCGCCAAAAGTCATTGGTATGCAAAAACATAAAAACTCTACCGCCGGTCTGATTCCCTACTGAGAGTTTTTGCTCATAGGTACTTGCTTGCGCCAACAACAAATTTGTTCCATTTGAGTTAGGGGGTGTAATTAGCACCCAGCGCTTACCATCGCCTAAATCGGTATCTTCAACCAATTCGAAACGCAATTTTTGAGTATAAAACGCAATCGCCTCATCATAATCTTCCACAACCAACGCGATAGCACCAATATTCTGCTTTATCTGTTCTTGCATATTATTCTTCTGCCTAAGTTAAACAGTTCTAAGTAAAACAACTGAATCTCCACCGCCAGCAAGTGTGTTACAGGTTTTACTAGATAACAAGTATCTATGCTCGGCTTATCTCTCATCTTATCCACAAGGCTTTTTCACTAACACCAAATGCCGTGGTATATTAGCGCCCATATTCATTTAGGTAGTTAAAAAGGTCATTTCATGAAAATCGGTATTATTGGCGCTATGGAGCCAGAAGTTGCACACTTAATTGAGTCAATGGAAAACCCAAGCTCTGCAACCATCGCGGGTATCGAATTTGTTGCCGGTCAATTAGCTGGCAAAGACGTTATTGTGACACGCTCAGGTATTGGTAAAGTGACAGCGAGCATTGCGACGACGCTACTTATCGAAAAATACGCACCAGATGCCATTATTAATACTGGCTCTGCTGGCGGTTTTGTTGATGACTTAGCTATTGGCGATATCGTTATTTCATCTGAAGTTCGCCATCACGATGTAGACGTGACGGCATTTGGTTACGAGATTGGCCAAATGGCACAACAACCAGCTGCATTTATACCTGATGCAAAGCTTGTGAGTGCTGCGCAAAAAGCGGTTGCTAGCCTTGGTGAAGTAAAAACAATTGAAGGTCTAATTTGCACTGGCGATAGCTTTATTTGCGATCCAGTGCGTACTAAGACTATGCTTGAAAACTTCCCAACTATGGCTGCCTGCGAAATGGAAGGCGCCGCAATCGCTCAAGTTTGTCATCAGTTTAACGTACCATTCGTAGTTATTCGTTCTCTGTCTGACAATGCTAACAATGATTCTCCTGTTGATTTTGACGAGTACATTGTTAAAGCGGGTCACCACTCAGCATTAATGGTTATTGCTTTACTTAAGCAGCTTTAAGCATCACCTAAAGTAATACAAGGGTAGCGCAACAATATGGTTCCAGAGTTTACGAAGATCTTTTCTCAAGATAGTCATCTTTACACTGGAGCCTTAGTGTTATTAGTGTCAATTTTATTGGCAAGAATAGCCCCATTACCGCGCAGCCTACAGCCACTTGAATGGCTATCTCAAGTGGCTAAAAACCTAAGTTTTAAAGTTAATCACACCAACCGCGCACCGTCTCAGCAAATCATTGCAGGTGTGTTAGCCAGTATATTACTGATTGTCCCTTTTTGGGCGATTTTGAGCTTTCTTATAGAGCTTGCAGAGTTTCCTTGGTTCTTTGAAGCGGTCTTCATTTACCTATGTTTGCAAGATGACCATTTTCGCTATATTGCTAATGAAGTCGCGATCTCAATTAAACGCGACAATACTATTCGTGCCCGAAGCTTATTAGAACCTTGGCTTAATAGAAGTACTCACTCTTTATCGAGTGTTGGCTTATGCAAAGCAACCATCGAGCGTCTTTCGACCACTTCAATTTATGGCACTGTGTCAGCTATTTTGTTTTATGCTATCGGTGGCGTACCGCTATTGATTATCGCCCGGATGGTGAAACAATTAGAATTTAGCTGGCCGATATACAATCCACAATTTAAATACTTTGGCCTCCCCATTTATGCTCTAAGCACTCTGCTGCATTTTATTCCGGCCAAGTTATGGACTCTGAGTATCGCTATACAAGGCGGTCCTAAAAGTATAGTGGCACTGGTCAACCCCAAAACGACTGCTACGCCAATGAATGAGTACCAAACCAATGAAGTTGTTGCTTGCGCTTTAACTATTGAACTGGGGGGACCGGTTAAGTTTAATGACGTAAAAGTTAATATGCCTAAACTTTGCTACGGTAATCATCCTAATGAAAACAGTATCCGCAGTGCACTCAAACTTAACTCTATTGCTTTTAGCTTATGGGCAATAGCAATTATAGTGTTACCGAGTATCTGGGCATTACTGCGAGTAATACAAGGTTAACAGCTACTGCAAGCCCTAATTTCCAACCATTTATTCACAAACCGCAACAACTGAAAGCAAGCATATTGTTGCACAGCTGAAAGCATGTCTATATTTGGTTAAAATGTCGCTAATTAGGCGTTTCAGCCATTGTAATCATCTTGTATAAATTGTTGGCATTGGTATCATCCCTTACACACTATGTTATCTCGTTTTAAGGCTGATTCCTTTGTTCGATAATATTCATGTTTCACTAACAACGCCTGCGTTACTTTTCCCTGCAATTTCATTGTTGCTATTAGCCTACACAAATCGTTTCTTTTCCCTAGCGGCGCTTATTCGTAATCTTAGTGCTGATGGTAAACCTATACACACCGACCAGCTAAAAAACCTACGTCAACGCATTAGTATCATTAGACGTATGCAAGAATCAGGCGTTTTAAGCTTTGCCCTATGCGTGCTCTGTATGATTTTTATTTATATCGGCTTTAACAAAACCGGCTCATTTATTTTTGGCTGTAGTTTATTTTTGTTGCTGTATTCACTACTTTTGTCAGTAATTGAAATTCGCATTTCTGTTGACGCATTAAATATTCATCTGGAAGAGATGGATAAATGATTGATTGGATCTATTTCTTCGATCTCTGTGGTACCGCCGTTTTTGCACTTTCTGGTGCGCTAGCTGCAGGTCGTCATAAAATGGATCCATTTGGTGTCTTGGTACTCGCCTCCGTTACAGCTATTGGCGGTGGTAGTATTCGTGACGCTTTGCTTGGCACTACCCCTGTATTTTGGATCCAAGACCCTAATTATATTACGGTGATTTTAGCCACTGTATTAGTCACATTTATCTTTGTCCGCAAACCTAAACGTGTTCCACGTTATATTTTGCCGGTGGCCGATGCATTGGGTTTAGCATTGTTTACAGTAATTGGTGTAGAGAAAGCTCTCAGTGTAGAACTCAGTGGCATGATTGCAGTAGTGATGGGCTTAATCACCGGCGTTGGTGGTGGTATTATTCGTGATTTACTCTGTCAGCAAGTCCCTATGGTGCTACGCACAGAAATCTATGCCACTGCATCCATTGTCGGCGGGATCTGTTATACCGTAAGCTTACATTGGGGAGCCGCCGATATGTTCGCATTGTTATTTGCAATGAGTACCGCCCTTGTGATTAGATTAGCCGCTATTCGTTGGCACTTATCCTTACCAGCTTTTGATTTAAAGACACCGCAATAATGAGATTAAAATTTTTAGGTTTACTGCTTATATTTTTTAGTTTGCCAAGTTTGGCGAACATTGGTGATATGCCCAAGGAGCAGCAACTTGCGATTAAATACATCCAAGCTTTAACCCATCAAGACTATGCAAACTTAAGCGGGTTTTATAATCGAGAAAGCATCTTTAACGATCGAACTGCCGGACGTAAATACACAGGTAAGCGCCATATTCTTCAGTTTCTCAAACGCGCTCATCGCGGCGTACTGGAATATAACTTTAATATCGAACACATGTTCAATTCTGGCTCACTAGTAGTACTAATTGGGAATTATCGCTATAAAGGCCCTGGCGAGTTGTTTGGTAAACCTGGACGTATTATTGATATTGCCATCCCAGGTGTCACCACTCTCAGTTTAGATATGACCCATGAACGCGTAAAAGAGCACCAAGATCTAATGGACTACCAAACTATGGCGGATCAGCTGTCAGTGCAATAACCATTGCTTAATACTGCTATTTTATCCGAAATAACAAACCTACTTAGATCACAAAACAACCATAGCTAGGGAAACTTTTCACTTAAGCTCTGTCAAAGTATTAAGAACTTTGCATGCTGTAGGTTGTTATGAGTTTTATTAATGCTATTCGCGTCATCCTTGTGTTAACCCCTATTTTTTGTAGCTCTGCTTTTGCGTTAGAGCAGCCAATAGTGGTGTCATTTGCCGATCAACCCATTAACCAGTTTAATCAGCAACTCAAACAAGCTCAGCAGCAAAAGCGTAGCTGGAGCAAGCAACCTGAAACAATTTCAGCCCACTATGCAGGTAAACGTTTTCGAGTAGCGAGAGTCAAACAGTATCAAGATAAGATTGTCACTTATAACGTCAGTACAGAAAGTGCTGAACATCCTAAAATGCTCTTGATTTTATCGATGGAGAAACAGCGAAGTAATTGGCAGCTTGATGCAGCAAGATTAACTTGGAGATGTGAAAACGGCCTGCACTTTGGTACAGACCGTTGCTCAAACAGTCATTAGCACAACTTGTTAATAACGATTCTTAGGTTGGCTTAGTAAAGTCGTACAAGCCAACTTATTATAGTTCTTAAACCAGTGTAATTTTAGCAAACTTACGCTTACCAACTTGAAATACGCCTGTAGTGCCAGCATTCAGTTGCAGACGCGTGTCTTCAATTTTATCGCCGTCAATCTTAGCTGCGCCTTGCTTGATCATACGCATAGCATCAGATGTAGAGTTTACCAGACCCGCTTCTTTAAGCAGGTTAGCAATCGCAATACCCTCGCCAGCAGCAATCTCTAACTCTTCAATATCGTCTGGGATATTGCCTTTCTGGAAACGGCTAATAAACTCTTGATGCGCAGCTTCTGCAGCAGCTTCATCGTGGAAACGTGCGATGATTTCTTTTGCTAGCGCAATTTTGATATCGCGTGGGTTAGCACCCGCTTCAACGTCAGCTTTAAACTGTTCAATCTCGCTCAATGGACGGAAAGATAGCAGCTCAAAGTAGCGCCACATCAAAACGTCAGAAATTGACATGATCTTACCGAACATTTCACCAGCAGGCTCACTCACACCGATATAGTTGTGCGCAGACTTAGACATTTTTTTAACGCCATCTAGGCCTTCAAGCAGTGGCATCATGATCACTGTCTGTGGCTTTTGGCCTGCAGACTTTTGTAATTCACGCCCCATCAATAGGTTAAACTTCTGGTCAGTACCACCCAGCTCAACGTCAGCCTCTAATGCAACTGAATCATAGCCTTGTAGCAATGGATACATGAACTCATGAATAGCAATTGATTGACCTGAACCATAACGCTTCTTAAAGTCGTCACGTTCCATCATACGCGCAACCGTTTGCTGTGAAGCTAGACGGATCATACCTGCAGCGCCTAATGGCTCTAACCAAGTCGAGTTAAACTCAATACGGGTTTTCGCAGGGTCCAAGATTTTATAAACCTGTTGCTTATAAGTCTCAGCGTTAGCTAGAACTTGCTCACGAGTCAATGGCGGACGGGTACTGTTTTTACCGCTTGGGTCGCCGACCATACCGGTGAAGTCACCAATCAAGAAGATCACTTCATGACCTAGCTCTTGGAAGGTACGCATCTTGTTCAAAATAACGGTATGACCAAGGTGAATATCAGGAGCGGTTGGGTCAGCGCCGAGTTTAATTTTTAACGGGCGACCTTCTTTCAACTTCTCCAGCAGATCCGCTTCGAGTAAAATCTCGTCGGTGCCACGTTTTATTTCTGCTAATGCTTGCTCTAAATCAGCCATATTGGCGCTTACTCCTGGGAGCCTAATCAAAAAAATATGGGCACTCATGTTACTTGTTAGCAAGCACAAATGAAAGTGTGTACACTAAAGGGATCACTAAGAAAGGGTTAATTTGGTATCAAGGTCAATGGGAAAGGTTATAACTTTATTTAAATTACTGCCAAAATTACATCAAATGCTCTTATGCGGTTTAGTTTTTGTCACGGTAATTATTATCTTTATGCCATCTGACGATGTGCAAGCATCTAAGCAAACTTCTTCTGTGGATGGCGAATACGATGTCAATAAACGCTATAGCGTGCCATTGGCTTTCGGAAATCCTACGCCTCCCGCAGCGTCATTAAGTGAAACCGAACCAAAACAACGCAGCCGCCCAACTCAACTTGCACCTGCATCCACTAAAACTGTCGAGCAACAAGTTCCAGACAACGCTAAAGCAGAAGTTTTAGCACAAAAAAACAAAACTCCTAAACTCAACGAAAAACGCTTCCAAGTTAAAAGTGGTGACACACTTGCCGCTCTATTTGAGCGTGCTGGATTAACAGCTAAAGATGTTTACGATGTAACTCAACTGCCCAAAGCTAAGAAAAACCTACTAAAAATCATGCCTGGCGATAACTTAGTTATTGCGAAAGGTGAAGACGGTAAACTTGTTCAGCTCAGATACCATCTCGACAAAATCACCACCCTTATTGTTGATAACAGCGTAGACGGTTACCAAGAGCATATTGTCACTAAAACAGTTGAAGCTCGTTCGAAGTTTGCTAGTGCAACCATTGAAAATAACTTCTGGAATGCTGGCGTAAATGCCGGTTTGACACCAAATCAGATTATGCAGTTAGCCACTATTTTTGGCTGGGATATCGATTTCGCTTTAGATCTGCGTAAAGGCGATGAATTTGCGATGATATTTGAAGAAGAGTTTGCCGATGGTGAATTTTTGAAAAACGGTAATATTTTAGCCGCTGAGTTTACTAACCAAGGTGACCGATACACGGCAGTTCGTTATAAAGACGGTAATTATTATTCAGAAGAAGGCCGTAGTATGCGTAAAGCCTTCTTACGCTCACCAGTCGACTTTAAATATGTTAGCTCAAGCTTTAACCCACGCAGACTTCACCCGGTAACGGGGCAAGTACGAGCTCATCGTGGTGTTGACTATGTGGCAGCCGTCGGTACCCCAATTAAAGCTGCAGGTAATGGCCGGGTCATTAAGTCAAGCTACAACCAATACAATGGTAACTACGTATTTATTAAGCATAACGACACCTATACAACCAAATACCTTCACCTAACTAAACGTAAGGTCAAAACAGGCCAGTCAGTCAAGCAAGGGCAAATCATTGGTACCTTAGGTTCTACTGGGCGAGTAACTGGAGCGCACTTACACTATGAATTTATCGTTAACGGTGTACACCGTAACCCACGTACCATTAAGCTGCCAAAATCAGAGCCGATAGCCAAAAAAGAAAAGGCCCAATTCGCTAAACTTAGCCAAACGATGATGGCAGAGCTTGAGCACAATAAACAGATACAAATTGCAGCGCATTAGCGCTGTAGCACCTTTATCGCACCAGTACAGTTAACTCACTGACCCACCCAGTAGGTTTATAGGCTTAAATCATGGATAAAAAGTATTATATAGGCTTGATGTCAGGTACCAGTATGGACGGCATCGATGCTGTTTTGGTGGATTTTAACCAGCAACAACCAAGGCTTATTGCTACGCATACCGAAGCACTGCCAACAGCATTACTCTCTAGTCTGCAAAAGCTTTGTTTACCGGGAAATGATGAGGTAAACCGTTTAGGTCACCTCGACCGTAGCATGGGAAAATTGTTTGCCAAGGCAACCAATGCTTTGCTAGAAAAAGCCCAAGTGGATAAATCACAAGTCATTGCTATTGGCAGCCATGGCCAAACAGTGCGCCATATGCCAAATCTTGATATGGGCTTTACCTTACAAATTGGTGATCCCAATACCATTGCCGTTGAAACGGGTATTGATGTCATCGCAGACTTTAGGCGTAAAGACGTTGCCCTTGGTGGTCAAGGCGCACCTTTGGTACCCGCGTTTCATCAGCATGTCTTTACCAGCCCAAACCACCAGCGCATTATTCTTAATATTGGTGGTATCGCCAACGTCACTTATTTACCAGGCAATACACAAGATGTAACCGGCTTTGATACTGGGCCAGGAAACGGCTTAAGTGATGCGTGGATCCAACATCAACTCGGCCTACCTTTTGATAAAGATGGCGAGTGGGCGAAATCAGGCACCACAGATCAAAAAATGCTACAACATCTATTGTCACACCCTTACTTTGCACTTGAGGCACCTAAAAGCACCGGCAGAGAGTTATTTAATCAAGCATGGGCTGAGCAGCAATTATCTGAATTTAGCTACTTAAGCGAAGCTGACATTCAGTCAACACTGCTGGATTTAACCTGCTACAGTATCGCTAATGATGCGCTTAAATTGTCAGAAAATGGTGAGCTTTATGTGTGCGGCGGCGGCGCCTATAACTGTGAGCTAATGCACCGCCTGCATAAACTGTTACCAAACTATAAAGTGGTCACCACCGCCGAGTTAGGCATGGATCCTCAATGGGTAGAAGGCATCGCCTTTGCTTGGCTTGCAATGCGCCACCACCTTGGTTTACCGGGCAACCTTCCCGCGGTAACTGGCGCGTCAAGAGAAGCGGTTCTCGGCTCCTTCTATCCAGCGGACTAAACTCTAATCAACTTATGCTTAATACAACAGCTTGTGCTGTAGCTTTATCACATCTCGCTTATAGTTTTGCGATAGAGTCATCAGCAAGCTGTTGTTATTATGAATATAGGTCATCGCCCCTGAGCGAGGAATACTGCCTGAAGGCAGCTTTAAAATTGGCGTAATAAGTCCAGTATTGAAACGCCAAAAGTTTATCAGCTGATAGCCTCGATGAATTTGTCTAAAGTAAATTCCTTTATCAGTCGCAACCCAGTTATAACCTTCACCAAAATCTTTACCATTAATGATTTCAGTTGGCTCTAATGGATCTGATAACGACAACATCCACAGTCCTGGCTCTTCAAGCCGAGTAAACACTAACTTATCTTCGCTAATGACCTTACCCAGGCGCATATCAAATGAGTTAATAACCTTAGGTAGCCGGTTATCAAGGTAAAACTCTGTTATACCGTCTTTGCTGCGTGCTAGCACCATATCATCATTCCAGCCCCAACTTGGCCGATTATGATCTAAGTATGGCGTTGCCAAGATGCTTATATTAGCCGTTTTCAAATCCAATACATGAATTTTATTGCCTTCGTTTTTATCATCAGGGGCTAAGAAAGCTACCTTAGATCCGTCATGAGACCAACTAGGGTAAGCAACTCTACGCTTGAGATCAGTATGCTGACGCCTTTGTTTACCATCCATATCACTAGTCCAAATCTCATTAAAACCTGTTTCATTAGACACATAAACAATACGCTGAGTAACGGCTGAATAATCAGGGTTACGATAACTATACTCAACTTGCAGTAGTGGGAAAGTCGCTGTTGGAATGGATTGCTCTAACGCAAACGAGGCCACTTGATAGTCCCGCATATAATTGGAGTACACTAACTCATCACTGTTAGGAATTGAACGGGGATAACTTAAACCTTCAACATCTAATGGCAGAATATTCTTATCATCGATCCCCACAATAAAGCCATTTCTAACCCCTGAGTTCTCAGTGCTAAAAATAAGCCGTTGGCTATCTTGGTGCCAACTTAAACCTCGAATATCTTCTAAGCCAAAACTTAAGCGCTGCTCTTGTGCCGTTTTGGTATTGATAATAAAAATATCTTCAGAAATATTACCAAAGCGTCTGGCTACAGCGAGCCAACTACCATCAGGGCTAAAGGCAAGATCTCGGTCTCGATAGCTACAATTTTCGGTACAGGATAACCGTTTAGGCCTTGCCAGCTCATCGGTTAAGGGCAGCTCATATAAACCGGAGCCATAACCTTCGCCCGCATCCCAAATATAGACAAGGCGGCTGCTATCCGGCGCAATATCGATGGCAGAGCTATAGCTATAGCATGCACCGAGTTTACTGGCTTCATTACTATCGAGATTTAGCTTAGTTAAATAACACCTATCTTCACCGCGATGCTCAGAACCGTAATAGAGTGCCGCTCCGTCTGGGCTCCAAACCGCCCTTATTTCGGCAGTTTTCGTTGAAGTTAGTCGTTTAGGTGTTTTTGTTGGATTATGTAAATCTTTCAGATAAAGGCTAGAGTATTTGTTATTGCTACGGCTGCCGTAAACTAGCCAGCGACCATCGGGAGAAACAGCAGGATACAACTCTGAACCGGCTGCCGTAGTTAGGTTTTTCTTTAATGTAGGTACGTAACGAATACTATCTTGATATAAATGATAGCCCCACCCTGTAACCATAATGAGTAACGCCACTCCTCCTGCGAGCATCAATCTTAAATTTAGTCGAGTTAACTGCGTTATCTTTAATTGCGCCTGTTGAAACAAGTCAAGATCATCAACTAAATCGGCTTCATTAAAACAAGGCTCTATCAGGAGGCGGTAGCCCATCTTACGCACAGTTTCAATAGCAAGCTCATCACTCTGGCTTTGATTGAGATGTTTACGTAAATGCCAAATTGCATTGGTTAATGCTTTACTACCTACATAGCTATTACCGTCCCAAATATTTTCTATGAGTTCTTCGCGAGTAACAACTTTCGGGTAATGCCGTGCAAGATAGCTAAGCACCTCAATAAACTTAGGTTGAACAGAAACAGATTCAGCTTTGGCTTCATCATTGTCAGCGTTTAAAAAACTTAGGCTATTATCATTAGGGTTAACTTCGCAGTGATTTAATCTAAAAACAGCTTCTTTTCTTATCTCTACCAATTCATTCACCACTCATCCAAGATTTAACGACTACCAACCTCAACCCCGCAGCCACAATTTACATCTATTCAACATAGATAAATCATTCCTCCCCTTAAAGAAAGATACAGCAAAGCAATGAAAAATAAAACAATAGACATTAAATAGACATATAAACAACAAAGAAACGACTCAAGATTGATTGCTGGCAATAAACAAAATATTTACAACTAACCTCAGTTGACAACCAAGCGTGTTCAAATTGGAAACTCGACAGTATTAACCTAGGAATGACCCGCTTTTATCAAGTGACGTTGTGGGCTAACACGATTAAAGCGTTGGAAAATTATAAAAATAAGGACTGCAATCAATGAAACCAAAGATGAACCTATCCGCTATTAGCTTGGCCATTACTATGGCAGCGCTAACACCAAATACCTTGTTTGCAGCCGAAGCAGCAGGTAAGTCTGAAGCTAAAGAAGAAATGGAAAAAATCGAAGTCACTGGCTCGCGCATTAAGCGTGCTGACTTTGAAGGCGTTGCACCAGTGACAGTGATTACCGCTGATGACATTGCTAATAGCGGCCTCAACTCTATCTCAGAAGTACTACAATCATCAGTTGCCAACACTGGCGGCTCTCTAAACGGTGAAAGCGACGGTTACACTGACAGCGCTAGCTCAGTTAACCTACGTGGTATGGGCGCTAACCGTACCTTAGTCTTGATTAATGGTCGCCGCCAAGCTTCCTTCCCTAGTGCTGCAGGCGGTACTTCAAACTTCGTTGACGTATCAGATATTCCAACAGCGGCTGTAGATCGTATTGAAATTCTTACTGGCGGCGCATCTGCTATTTACGGTTCAGATGCTGTAGGTGGTGTAGTTAACATTATCTTAAAGCAAAAATTTGAAGGCGCTAAAGTTGCCGCTAAGTATACCGAGCCAACTCAAGGTGGCGGAGAGCAGCTAGATCTGTCCTACCTACAAGGCTTTAATACCGATAGAAGCCAAACTTTATTAATGCTCGAATACAAAAAAGTTGAATCGATTCAAACTTATCAGCGTGACGATCTATACAGCCCAGCTTACTATGAAGATGAAGATGGCGATCTACGCTGGGGCGCAGGCCCTTATGGCGATGCATCAGCTTCTAGTTGGTCATCTAGAATCACCGATTACAGTAAGGTTTATCACGAAGATAAATACGTTAACCTTAATGAGCAGCAATGTAATGAACTATTCGGTGACAAAGGAATTTACACGCCTGTTGGGAAATATGATTGTTATTATGACAAGTATGCTGACCGTGGCCTAAAGTCTGCTTACGATCGTGTTAACTTAGTACTTAACTCCACTTATGATTTAAATGATGACTGGCAGATCTACGGCATGATCAATGCTTCATATAAAGAATCGACTAAATATAAAGATGAAAAAGGCTTTGGCACTAGCATATACCAGGATGAAGCTACTGGCGCCTTAAGTTACGATAAATATGAATTTGAAGATAACAACCGCTTCTACCTAGCTCGCAGAATGGAAGAGTATCCAGGGCCACGTACTTACGATACTCAAAATACTAAAGCGGCTATCTCATTTGGTGCAGATGGCACCATAGGTGATTATGAATTAGATCTATCTTGGTCAAGCAGCTACAACAAGTACGAAAAGCAAAACCATCACATGGTCAGAGCTGACGCACTACTTGATATTGTGACTTTTGATCCAAACGATGCAGATCCTTCTAAGTGGTATCCGAATCGTCAATTAACGACTGAACAAGCTAATATGCTTATCGCTGATTCAACCAAGAACTCAGATTCAAGCATGCACCAATTCCAAGCAGTGTTCACCGGTGATTTAATGGAACTACCTGCTGGCACCGTAGGCTTTGCAACAACAGCAGAATGGGCACGTGAAAGCTATGAAGATACCCTAGATGAAGTGACATCTAACGGTGGTTTAATTGGTATGGGTGGTACCGGTGGTAAAGGCGATCGTGACCGTGTTGCGGTTGCTGGTGAGATCCAAGTACCTATTCTAGCCAATATGACCGGCGTTAAATCATTAGATCTTTCTGCAGCGCTACGTTATGACCAATACTTAGATGATTCAGACGTTGGCGGCGCTACTACACCGCAAGTTGGTATTTCATATCGTCCAATTGAAGAAGTCATGTTACGTGCTAACTGGGGTAAGAGCTTTAGAGCACCAGATATGCACCGCCTCTATGCAGGTCGTACTATTGGTTTTGGTGGCACAGATTACCCGCATCCAACTATTCCAGATGAAATCTACGAAGATGATTATCGCTCTATAACGCAAGGAAACTTAAACCTTGAGGAAGAAGAAGGTGAGTTCTGGAATGTCGGATTTGTCGCTAATATTACTGACAATGCCGATATCACCGTTGACTGGTGGAACATTGAACTTGAAGGCGCTGTAAAAACGATCTCTACCGACGAAATGTTAGATGATCCTTCTTACTACCAAACTGGTAACTACAACAGCTGTGAAGAAATGGATGTAGTCGGCTACCTAACGGAGTACGATGATGATGGTATTGAGAACATTGCGTGTATGCGTAAAGGTCCTATTAACAGTGCTTATGAAGCCTCTGAAGGTATTGATACTAGCTTTAATTATCAGTTCCCAGAAACTGCTGTAGGTGATTTTAAGTTTAAAGTTGCTGCCTCATACTTAATCAAGAAAGAATACCAAGAACGTGTTGATAGCGAAATTGAAGAGCAAACTGAAACAGATTACTTCCCGAAATGGAAAGGTAATGCCAGCCTAAGCTGGAGCTATGAAGATTTCAGAGCAACCGTTGCCTATTACTATACAGGCGAAGCTAAGGGTATCGATTTATTCGAATATCAAGACGAAAACGGTGACGATATTGAATCTATGGAAACCGATACGCTAGATGCATACCAAGTAGTCAACATTACCTTGTCCTATTATGCACCTTGGGATGGTAAGTTCACCGCTGGCGTAAAAAACCTAACTGATGAAATGCCACCTTTGTATGACGTTCGTAATGACAAGCACAATGACTGGCCTTTCTACGAAGATGACAACAGTAGCTATTCAAATACTGGTCGTAGCTTCTTCGTTGGCTATTCACAGAAGTTTTAAACTCGTATAAATCTCCCTTAATAACGAGCTCTGAAGCGCCCATCTAATGGGCGCTTATTTTCCAAGTAATCACTTCTATATCAGGAGATAAGAATGTCTCGAAATTCGCTCTTAATGTATGCCCTGATAACTTTTTGTAGTCAGCTAATATTTAGCTCAAACGCAATTGGTAGCAGCTATCAAATTCCAAGTCCAGCAGTACAAGACGTTGTACAACAGAGTAAAAATGTAAGTACTCGCTTATCTCATAATAAACAGTGGCTAGCCGTATTAACTCCACGAAAACACTTATCTATTGCAACCTTGGCGCAAAGCGAACGCAAACTCGCAGGCCTACGAGTCTCTCCCGAGCGATTAACGCCAAGTCGTATTAAATACACTTATCAAAAACTTGAGTTAATAAGTTTAACTAACGACAACTCAAAAGCCATCAGCATCGACTTACCAGAGGGCATGCTAGCAGCCAAAATCAGTTTTTCTCCCAATAGCCAATTTTTAAGCTATTTTGGACTAAGTGAAGGTAGCGCCAATCTTTACCTTTACGATATCAGCAAAAAACAAAGTTATAAGCTCAACCCTAAAGCACTTAACGCAACATTAGGCCTTAAATATATTTGGCAAAACGACAGTCAAGGCGTTTACACCAACTTGGCTATAGCAGCAGACTTAGGCCAATCTCTTAAAATCAACATCGGGCCCAATATCAGTGAAGCTTATGGTCAAAAAGCACCACGTCGCACCTATCAAGACCTATTAAAAAATCCACAAGACGAAGCTGAGTTCTCCGCCCTAACCACCAGTCAATTAAGTTTTATCGCCTTAGATGGTGGCATTACTCCAATTGGTAAACCTGCTATCAACATTAGCTATAGCCTGTCACCGGATGACCAATACTTGTTAGTAAAGCGTATTTCTGCGCCATTTTCCTACATGGTCAAGTACTACGACTTTGCCCAACAAGTGGAGCTTTTTAGTCAAACAGGTCGCAAAATAAAAACCTTAGCCCACCTTGAAAGTAGTGAATATCGAGCACCAGGCAGCGATTCAGTAAGAAAAGGGCCACGCATGATCCATTGGCGCAGCGACAAACCTAATACACTGGCATTTGTAAAAGCGCTAGACAACGGCGATAGCCGTATTAAAGCGGAATTCCGCGATGAATTACTCACGCTATCAGCACCATTCAGTCAATCAGCAACCCCACTAACCCAAACTCCATGGCGCATAAAAAGCGTGCAATGGGGCGAACAAAGCACAGCGTTAATAACTGAGCGTCATTCCGGGAAAAAACAGATGCGAGTGAGTTTGCTCGACGCCTCAGCAACCAGCTCCAAAACATTATCGACTTGGTATCAAAAAGCGATACGCGATACCTATAAAGATCCAGGAAAAGTGCACCGCACTGCTGCAACACTTAATGGAAAAGCACTTGGTAATGTTTTTCAAATACATAACAACAGCCTATTACACTATGGTTTAGGTGCGTCTGCAGATGGTTATCGCCCATTTGTAAAGTCGCAGCCACTAGAAGCAGGCTTAACCGAAATAAGTAGCACTAGCAGTAACATTTTATGGCAATCATCGACCACACAGCTTGAAAATGTAAAGTACATCACCAACCTTGAGCCACTCACTCTGATTATTAGCCGGCAGTCGGCAGATACCCCTGCTCATCTAGTGAAAATTGATGTTGGTACAGGTAAAGAACGAGTGCTCTATCAAAACCAACACTCACTAAAAGCCTACCAAGGCATGACAAGACAATTAGTCAACTACACTCGAGATGATGGTTTACCTCTATCTGGCGTTCTTTACTTACCAGCAGGTTACTCAAAAGAAGACGGCCCTTTACCTGTGCTCATGTGGGCTTACCCAAGAGAATACAAAAATGCGGAAGTTGCTAGTCAGGTTAATTATTCAACCAATCAATATAGTCAAATAAGTAGTAAGGGACCGGTTCCTTTTGTTGCCAATGGTTTTGCCGTTTTCGATAAAGTCGCCATGCCCATTGTCGGTGAAGGTAATGAAAAACCCAATGATAGCTTTAGGCATCAGTTGATCGCTAATGCAAGCGCGGCCATAGATACACTCGTCGATATGGGCGTTGCAGATAGAGAGCGCGTCGCCATTGGCGGTCACTCTTATGGTGCCTTTATGGTAGCAAATCTACTGGCGCACTCTGATCTATTTGCAGCAGGTATTGCCCGCAGCGGTGCATATAATCGTACTTTAACTCCCTTTGGTTTCCAGCACGAAAAACGTAACTTTTGGGAAGCACCGAGTCTTTATCAACAAATATCACCTTTTACCCATGCCGACAAAATAGATGAACCACTACTATTAATGCATGGCGAAATGGATGCAAACTCTGGCACTTACCCGATGCAGTCTGCAAGACTATTTAAGGCGATACGTGGCTTAGGTGGTCAAGCACGTTTAGTGACTTTCCCTTACGAGAGCCATAGCTATAAAGCCAAAGAGTCGATTATGCACATGTTATGGGAACAAGAAGCTTGGCTAGAGCAATACCTTAAAAAACCAGTAGTAGCGCGTGGAAGTGATGCATTTTCACCTAATCAACCTAATAACCAACAGGTAACGTTCCACTAGCCCACCACTAATTGCCTACTCATCTAAACAGCGGCTAAAGCGTAAGTTAATAAAACACGCTTTAGCCGCTGAATATAAAAGGATTGCCCTAGTATGATTAGCTTAAACTCTGCGCTTCGTGCATCAGTTATTATATCCAGCCTAATTTACGCCAACTTATACAGCCCCGTCACGACAGCACAAACAGATGCTCCCTTTGCTCCTGTAATTGCAGCAGAATACTTACCTAAAAATATTATCTATCTAATTGGTGATGGCATGGGCCCCGCCTATACCACTGCTTATCGGTATTACAGTGACGACCCTAACACTAAAAGAGTCGACAAGACTATTTTCGATCAATTGCTCGTAGGCATGTCTAGCACGTACCCTGACGATGACACATATGTCACCGACTCTGCGGCCTCAGCAACGGCACTGGCCACCAGCTATAAAACTTATAATGGTGCGATATCTGTTGACCATCAAGGCGGTCCGTTCCCTACTCTGTTAGAAATGGCTAAAGCGCAAGGAAAAGTCACTGCAGTGGTGGTAACTTCACAAATTAACCACGCCACTCCAGCGAGCTTTTTAGCCCATAACGAAAGTCGTAGAAATTATAACCAAATAGCCGATAGCTACTTAAGTAACCTCATTCAAAAACGGCCCATCGCAGATCTCATGTTGGGAGGCGGAACTCAGTACTTTGTTCGTGATGATAGAGACTTGACCGCTGAATTCGAGGAATATGGTTATCAATATGTCGATAAGTTAAGCGATCTTAATAGCCTGGAAAGACTACCTGCATTAGGGTTGTTTGCAGCGAAAGGCTTACCAGCAGCACTTGAGAGTAAAGATCCACATCGCCTAGCATCAATGACTCGCAAGTCATTAGCATTACTGTCAAATCAAGACTCACCATTTGTCATGATGATAGAGGCAAGCCAAATTGATTGGTGTGGCCACAGCAACGATATCGCATGCGCCATGAATGAAATGGATGATTTTGCTAAAACACTATCTTTAGCTAAGCGCTATGTCGACAACCACCCAGACACCCTACTCGTTGCAACTGCGGATCACTCAACAGGAGGACTCACTTTAGGTAGAGATGGCACCTATCAGTGGCGAGGCCAACTGCTGCACCAAGTACATAGTCTGCCAAGAACCATAGCCAAGCTAATCGTTGAGAGCCCTGAAGTTCTCAATGACTTTGCTTCGTTCAGTGCATTTTTACACCCGCATATCGGTATTACGATCAAAGAGAACACCCTAGATGGGCTCAGACGCAAACTCAACTCTCGTTTATCAACCCATAAGCCTCAGCAAGAGATTAGCGACGATCTTAAGCAAGTAATTGATAAGTTGACCTATACTGGATGGACAACTGGCGGTCATGACGCGATAGATGTGCCAGTTTACGCTTATGGAAAGGGTGCGTTGTATTTTAGAGGTCATCAAGATAACACCGAGATAGCAGCCACTCTTATTCAAATGGTAAAAAGTGAACGCTACAAATCTAAATAATATTAAAACTAAGTTATATGCAGACTAAGCAGTACAAAATTAACCCGCTGTAGAAGTTTACGCTAACGAAGAGATTGAGTAAGCATTTACACAATAAATTCATGCTGTTTTTATTTACTTTTTTATTTAGAACAACTTAAAGTAACAATGTCTTATTTTAATAATCGGCAAATTGCTAACGACAAACTGCCATGATTTAGAACACAAGGAACTGTTATATGAATATGACTCAAAAAATGACTGCCGAGTTTATCGGTACACTTTGGCTTGTCTTAGGTGGTTGTGGTAGTGCCGTCTTAGCTGCAGCGTTTCCAGAGGTCGGCATAGGTCTACTCGGGGTCGCATTGGCGTTTGGTTTGACAGTACTTACCATGGCGTTTGCCATTGGTCATATTTCTGGATGCCACTTAAACCCTGCCGTATCAATCGGTCTTTGGGCGGGGGGACGTTTCCCCGCATCAGAGCTATTACCCTACATTGTTGCTCAAGTAGCTGGCGCTATTGTGGGCGCTGGTGCGCTATATCTTATCGCCACGGGTCAAGATGGCTTTGATCTATCTGCAGGCTTTGCGTCAAATGGTTATGGTGAGCACTCTCCTGGTGGCTACAGCCTAACAGCTGCACTTATTTGTGAAATAGTAATGACAATGTTTTTCTTAATTATCATTCTTGGCGCTACGGACTCGCGAGCACCCAAAGGTTTTGCGCCAATCGCCATTGGTTTTGGTCTCACCCTTGTTCATTTAATTAGTATTCCGGTAACCAATACATCGGTCAATCCAGCCCGTAGTACTGGGCAAGCATTGTTTGTCGGTGATTGGGCTATTTCACAATTGTGGTTGTTTTGGTTAGCCCCCATTGTCGGAGCAATAATCGCTGGCGTTATTTATAAAGTATTTGATGCTAAAGAATAGCTTGTAATGAACATAAACAGAGCTAAATTAAGCTCTGTTTATGTTCAATTATGTCTAATAGCAAACAGTATAAAAATGTAAACTATCTCTTCCTAGTTCAACAACGCTCTTGTCGCAAAAGCACAAAACGGCTGCAGAATTAGCAAATCTTTATAGTGGTTGGTATAGATGTTATTATCCGCCTCAATCGGCGCGCTTTCATTAGTTTCAAGGCTCGCCTCATTTAATATTAAGAGATGTAAACCATGAGCAACAAAAGCAAAAGCCTTAAACAAATTACTGAAATGACTCCAGAAGCTCGCTACGACTATCTAGTTGAGCAAGTGAAAGAACACAAAACACTATGGTCATTACAGGATTTAGACGGTTGTGTAATGCTGACCACCGAAGAGGAAGATTGTATTCCTATGTGGCCAACAGAAGAAGCCGCTGCCTCATGGGCTGTTGACGAGTGGGCTGATTGCCAAGCACTAGCGATCCCTGTTGATGAGTGGTTAGAGCGTTGGGTTCCAGGTATGCAAGATGACGACCTATTTGTAGCCGTATTCCCAGTACAAGAAGATTTAGGTGTGGTAATTCCACCTTATGAGCTTGAAGAACGTTTAGTGCCTAAGAAGCGTCACTAATCATTAAGAGCCTTTGATGGTAAGCTGCACTAGCTTGCCATCTTGGTCTTTTTATCTGCTAATAAAACGACAAAGAGAATCAAAAAGTGGATAGTGAAAAGCCAGTAATCCCCGCAAAGTCAGAACCTAGCAAAACCTCACACGCTCCTAACGCCACTCATCACACAACAACCACCCAAGCTGAAAAAATCAACATGCCTAAGCGGCTAATTGCCTTGCTTATATTTTTAGTGGCGATCTCTATCAGTGGCTTAATGGCTAAGCAAGGCGTACTGTTTTGTATTCTGACCCTATTTATGGTGCTTGCCATAATTGGTAAACAAAAAGCTGGATTGCTTATGCTTAGGGTTTATACCTCACTGCAGTTAGCAATTGCGAGTGCGCTGCCTATTGTTCTGCAAGATCCTGACAATATGGTACCTGCAGAACCATCTAGCTATGGCATTGGCAGTTTTAGCATGCAGTTGCCTGATTGGTTCGTGTTTGCTGTACTTATCATCTTGTCATTTGTACAAGTTTGGATTGCGTTTACGCCTAAAGTCAGCCGCTACTTCAGCAGAGCACTAAACCTTAATATCATGCGCTAATCTGATCCGCCAGTTAAGCTAATAGCCAAGCTACAGACACAAAAAAACCGTCATAAGACGGCTTTTTTAGTATTCAGAGTTATCAATCGATATGGATTACACTGAGAAGCTTGCACCACAACCACAAGTTGTTGTTGCGTTAGGATTCTTAACGAAGAAGCGTGAACCTTCGAGTCCAGATGTATAATCCACTTCGCCGCCAACAAGGTACTGTAAGCTCATTGGATCTACGACCAACTGAACACCTTGCTTCTCAACAGTGAAGTCGCCTTCATTTACTTTCTCATCGAACGTAAAGCCGTACTGGAAACCTGAGCAACCGCCACCCGTCACGTATACACGTAACTTTAGCGCGTCATTTTCTTCCTCGTCGAGCAAGGTTTTTACTTTTGAAGCCGCCGCATCAGTAAAACGGATTGGCAAAGCATCGTCAGCTTGTTCAGTCATTACTACCTCTTACATCAGTTTGCTGTGCAGAATTATCTAATACCTGAGTGTTTTGTTCAAGTAATATGCCCTGCTCTTTTTCATCCACAAGTAAATCTTGTGCACTATATTCCTGTTCGGTTTGCGATCCTTTAGTCCAGCGGCTCGCAGGAACAACGACTTTGGCCTTCACTCTAGATAAGCTAAAACCTTCTGGCAATGTAAATTCACCATCTAGCACTTGAAAGTATCTAAATTTGAATTTAAACGAGTCATCAGTTAAATCTGCAAGCTTAAGACTAACCGTTTTTCCATCTTGTAAACCCACTAAAGTGATTTCGCTGCGGCCAGACAAAGAGCGCTTACGTTTCTCTAACTGAGTCAATACTAATTTAATTCTATATTGACGTGGCTCCAGACTTTCTTCTAGCTCAAGACCATTAATAGCAACACCATCAGCATTATTTTCAGGTGCCATTACGCTGCGATAAAACGCCAGTTCGCGCTCAAGTTCATTTTGTTTAGCGTTTTGCTCAACAAACATCGCCTGCATATTCTTATTAGCCTCACGCTCGAGCGCCAATTCAATATTGCGAGCAGCTAATGTTTGAGCTTGTTGCTGCAACTCTTGTACATATTGTGCTGATTTGTCAATTTGAACCTCAACCTTTGGCAAGTAATGTTGCTTGGCGACATCGTAGCTGAGCGCGCCTAATACAAAGGCTACTATGACTAAAAGCAATAAATACCCACTTGAGGGCCTAATTTGTCGTTCAATCACTTGCAAGCGATCGACCCAACGATGATAATTCGACATTAAGTAACAGTCCCTTAATAAAAAAGCTCACATCTATCTATCAATGTGACAAACATACATTCTGGAAATTACGTGCATCAGGCAATCGTAAAAAAGCGAGAGCAGTTTCAAAAATACCTACATACCGACCTTAAAGACATATTGTCTCAGTCCAAGGTCAGCGTGCAGTTATGTTTGCTCGCATTACTCTTTGCACTTTTTGCATCTGGCGTCATTCTTCTATTTCGATTATTACTAGTCTGGTGCGACACCTTCACCAAGACCCAAGAACTGAATTTTACGGATATCATCGAAGACTGGCGAGTATTATTACCGCTTTTCGGCTCCTTTTTAATCTGGGGTGTCGCAAAAATGGGATCTCAGCGTTATAAACGTATGGGGATAGCCTATGTTATTCACCGAGTTAAGCTACATTACGGTAAAATCCCCTTACAATCTGCTCCAGGCCAGTTCTTTCAGGCATTATTCGCACTAGCGACTAATTTTTCAGTCGGTCGAGAAGGCCCCGCCATCCATTTAGGTGCAGTTAGCGCTAGCGTATTAGCTGAAAAATTTAATCTCCCCGATAACAGTGTGCGAGTCATGTGTGCCAGTGGCATTGCAGCAGGTATTTCCGCTATTTTTAATGCGCCGCTGGCTGCGGTCATCTTTGTATTTGAAGTGGTTCTGCGAGAATACAAAATCCACTACTTCTTCCCTATCATGCTATCGGCAATCTGCGGGGCACTGAGCAGTCAGCTAGTATTTGGCGACGTACATGAGTTTGAGCAGATTGGTGTTGCAGTCATTCCTTTAAACCAATACCCGTTGCTGGCAATTTTCGGTGTGGTGCTGGGTTGTATTGCAGCCTTCTTTAATACCAGCTTATTAAAAGTCACCGAGATGGGCCAAAAGTGGCCTCTGCTAAATCGATTATTATTAGCCGGTGCAGTAACAACTTTAGTCGGCTTAGCCTTACCTCAAGCAATTGGCAGTGGAGAGTTAGCCATTGCGGAAACCATTAACCAGCACCCTAGCATTTTGTTTTTAACCCTAATTTTAATCGGTAAAATTATTGCGACCATTGCTGCGATAGGCTTAGGTATACCTGGAGGCTTAATTGGTCCCTTATACGGCATTGGAGCCTTACTCGGCACTATTTTAGCGTTAATTAGTGCGCTTATGTTCCCAAGCATCGCTCCTTATATTGGCTTGTATACCATCATAGGTATGACGGGCATGATGGGAGTTTGCTTAAGTGCACCGTTAGCCGCGTTAGTCGCATTAATCGAGCTCACCAACAACGCATCGATTATTCTGCCCTCTATGTTCGTGGTTATTCCTGCATTTCTTATCGCGCACCAGGGCTTTAATACCAAGTCGATATTCTTTAGGCAGCTTGAAATCATGGGGCTCGGCTACAAAGTTGCACCGGTAAATCTTGGCCTACAAAAAGTAGGTGTACGCCATTTAATGGATAAGCGTTTTGTGATTGTAGACAATAATGATGAGTTACTTTTAGAAGTATTAAAACGTGCAGAGGGTCGCTCTGTATTAGTCCGTAATAGCAGCGGTTTAGTCGAAATGTTACAGCTTGAACTACAAGTGCGCGATGAAGATACCACCTTAACTCACCACCCTATTCAAGGGTTACCTGACTCCAGCACCTTAAATGAAGTCTATCAACTACTTTCTAAAGAGCGTCGCGGTGAAGTGTATATATACCAACAAAGCAAGGACAATATCGTTGGAGTGATCAATTGGATGGCGTTACAAAAAGAGATCCGCTCTGGGCAAGTTTAAGCTTTTTGATTACCGCCTAGTAAACAAAGGCATCAGCAAAAAACGACTTTCTTTACTTCACAATAATGGTAATACTTTTATTAAGGTAGCGCATTACGCCTACGATAAGCGCGGATATAGTGTTGAACGCTTGCAAGTAAAAGTAAGTACAGGGTTGCCAATATAAACGACACTACAGTCCCTGCAATCAGTCCTATTTTTGGATACAAGTATGCGATTGAGGCAGCATATATCATTAACGCCCCGAGACCGAAAGGATAATGTTTAATGATGGTATGCGCTTTTGCTGAACCATAACTTAGGTGAATAATCATTAAAAAAGGCAATAAGGTAATTGGAAAAGCCGATAATACTCCCGCCCAATTTTCATTAACGACCCTAGCAATCCCAGTGACAATCAACACGATTAACGCCGCAGTGACAGCCCTAAATAACGTAATTTTAAAGGTGGTAGGCAATTTATCATCAACTTCTGCATCGCGTATTTTGCTAAGCAAGCCGCCAAACACCAATACGGCGAGCAAGCTTAAAATAAAACTGATGTTAAGAGTGAAGCTAAATAAGCTAATCAGATAAGCGGCAATTAAAAAGCTACTCACAGCCGCTATTGTCGACAGAAAGCAGTTTAACCCGTTAGTGACTTTTACTCTTAGCTGCAGAAGTGCACTCGTATAGTAATAGCTACAAACCAACACCAAAGACGCACTAAAGCCAGCTAAAGTATAAATTGCGCTGCTAGCAGCAAATTCAGGTGAAATCTCTAGGCCAATGTAAAACAATGCAATTGCCGTCCCGAGTGGATAGCCAGACAAAATCCCAGCCACTTTAGGGCTGACATGTTCTGCTACGAGGGATAATCCAAGCACAGCCATAATAGATACTAAAATTTTGGAAACAAATATCAGCTCAAACATTAGATATGAACTCAGGCCCTTTGGTTTGTTTATATTACTTAACTCCACATTAAAAATAACCCCGCATTAAAATCCATCTAGTTCTAAAATTAGTCCCGTTTTGAAATTGGTTTCAACGTGTCCAATAGCGATGGCTTAAAACAATAACCAACAAAAAATAAACTTAGTACATAACAATAATTTCAAATCATGCTTAACAAACCTAATAGTTCGCACTGACAATTCAATCTTGCGTACTATCCAAAATAACTAAAATCCAATAAAGCGCCAACCCAAATAACATACAATATTGTTTATAATTCCCCCCCACCAGCGACTAACAACTTAATTCGCGTATATTCAATACCATAGACCAATAATCCAACAACAATCATTACACAACTCCGTTACCACCATTAATTAACTGGCTAAAGCTAATTAAACGCAAAACCTTTCTAAAAAGTCGATACTTTCACAACTTTTTAGAATTTTTTACAGGCTAAAGGTCACATTTTTCTGTAGTTTTACGAACTCAATCGCCTTCTTATGCCACAAAACGAAAAGATGCATCCGATGGCCTTGATATAAAAACGTTGCAGGGTCGTGATTTGATATTTGTAGTAATCGAGCTCTTTGCAAAGGGAATGTGATTTTCTTATTTAGAAAGCCGCTGACCGAACGTAAATAACATAATCCCGATAAGGGCACGTAATGAGTGTATTAAAAAATAAAATAGCAGCACTAGTCATGATCTCTGCCTCAATGTTTGGCTTCAGTAGCCAAGCACAGGCTGAAGATGATCAGAAGCTGCTCAAAATGTGTATCGCTTGTCATGGAGTCGACGGTAGTAATCAATTCGCCTCAATCCCTAATTTAAAGGGGCAAAACGTGCAATACATGGTTGGACAATTAAAGAACTTTAAAGCAGATAAACGCCAAGATAAGACTATGAGCAAAGTCGCCAAACTGTTAACTGAAGAGCAGATGCAGGCTATGGCGATTTATTTCAATACCGGTAAGGAGCAAGATTAATGGCTATCGATAGACGTAATTTTTTAAAGGGCGCTGCGGCGACCTCTGTAACAGCCATGCTGCCACTAAACTGGGCATTTGCATCTAATCGCCCAGCTGGTATTGAGCCAATGGACGTATCTGCTGTTAAGTGGAAGAATGTAGATGACTTACCAAGCCACTTTAAAGTGCTTAACTCAAGCCCATTAAACGCATTCCCTCCAGAACATCTGCTTGCCCCAGTAAAAACTCCAGCCGACGTAGCCTTTATTCGCTGGAACGGTCAGATGCCAGAATTCGATAAGATTGATCCAGATACTTGGGAGTTCACCGTTGATGGTGAGTCAATCGAAACGCCTAAAACATACACTATTGCTGAACTAAAGAAGAAGTTCAAAACTCACACTCAGCAGTTAGTGCTGGAATGTGGCGGTAACAGCCGTGAAAACTTCTACCCCAATGCCAAAGGTAACCAGTGGAGTAATACGGCGGTATTCTGCGCTGAGTGGACTGGCGTATTAATTAAAGATGTATTGGCAGACTGTGGTGTGAAGAGTGACGCTGTTTACACTGCTCACTACGGCGCAGACAAACATATCAGTGGCAAAGGCGCGGCAATATCACGCGGTGTACCAATCGATGCGGCAATGAACGAGAACGGCATGATTGCCTGGGGCATGAACGGCGAAGATATTCCATACATGCACGGTTACCCACTGCGTATCGTATTCGGTGGCCGTCCTGGCTCTGTTTCACAAAAATGTGCCACAGGTATGGGCGTTCGCGATCGCGTTCATGACGGTAAGAAGATGGAAGCGCCAGCTTACCAAGTACCAAAATTCCCAGTTGCACCTGGTGAGAAAGTAGAAAATAAAGACTTTAAGATTATCGAAGAGATGATTGTTAAGTCGTTAATTACTTCGCCACAAACCGGCACTGAAATGCCACTGGGCAAAACGCTTTCAGTAAGCGGCCATGCATGGGCTGGTATGCGTGATGTGGCAAAAGTTGAAGTCAGCTACGACTACGGTACAACTTGGAAAACAGCCTCATTGACTAAGCCTGTAAACCCTACAGCTTGGCAACAATGGAACATTGACCTTAAGTTGCCACAAGCTGGCTACTATGAAATCTGGGCACGTGCGACCGATACCAAGGGTGATACTCAGCCAATGGTTCAACCACAGTGGAACCCAAAAGGTTACCTATTTAACGGCTGTCACCGAGTGGCAGTAAGGGTCGTATAATGAGAAAGACTGTGTTTACGGCAAGCTTGCTTGCCTTAAGTTGCCTCTCTCCTGCGATGGCTGCTGATGCAGCTAAAAGCTACCCAGTAGATCCTGTTTCAGGGCTAATTATGGCTCCGGGTTGGGAGATGGTTAACTACCAGTGTAATGCTTGTCACACCTCGTTGATTATTCCTCAAAACAAGGGTAACCGCGAAGTTTGGCGCGATACTATTCAATGGATGGTTGATACTCAAGGTTTGTGGGATTTATCTGACACTTGGGATCCTGTTCTAGATTATCTATCAACTTATTATGATGAGACAGGTATCGACATGAAGATCTTTAGACGTAAGCCTTTGGATAGCGACCAAATGCCGCCTATTCCAACAGCGACTAAGGAAGACTAATATGTTGAAGTATAAAATCATAGCCGGCAGCTTGTCTTTGCTAATGGTTACTGGAGTGTCAGCGCAAGATACCTCTTTTAAGGATACTCTGGCATTACAAGGACTAAAGCTTGAGGCGAAGGCCTTAAACTATCAAGCTGATGCTAGCAAAGGTGAAGCACTGGCTAATCAACGCTGTATCGCTTGTCACGGTGATGCCATGCTCGGCATGATGAAGACATACCCTGACTTGAAAGGCCAAAAAGCAGCTTATCTGTTTAAGCAATTAGTCGACTTTA
Source organism: Shewanella sp. 10N.261.52.F9 (assembly GCF_041471165.1). NCBI lineage: Bacteria > Pseudomonadati > Pseudomonadota > Gammaproteobacteria > Alteromonadales > Shewanellaceae > Shewanella > Shewanella sp. 10N.261.52.F9. The sequence continues at coordinate 46,645 of NZ_JBFRNX010000012.1, read as the reverse complement.
AGCGCGGCGATCGCGCTGACCCACTGATGCAAGCACAGGCGGGTATGCTATCTGAAAATGAAATGAAAGATGTTGCCTATTATTACTCAACGCAAACAGCGTCTAATTTAAGTCAGTAACAGACCTCTATTCAGTAAAGCAATTAAACTAAAGCCCAAATACCCGAACTTTGCATCGGTGGTTTGGGCTTTTTTATTGCCTGCTTATGTATTCAAAAGCCTTTGTTCAGCTAAAGGAATAAAAACAAAAAAAGAATCTTGGTCTGATTTAGGCTAAATTAAGTTAAGTATAAAGCCCCTCAAACATAAAGGACTGTTTATGCTTAAAAAGCCCCAAACACTTATTGCCCTTGCAGCCATCATGCTAGTCCTTGTCCTCTATGCAGCGAATTCTCAGTTTAATCCTGAAAGTGCAGGTCATACGGTTACGAATAAAACTCAAGAACCAATATCGCTAGAAAAGATTGAAAAATCAAAAACTGACTCTTCTAAACTCCAAGCAGATAACAGTCAAAAGCAAAATGTAACAGCAGCAGATTTAGCCACTACACCTAATTCAAATGAAACTCAAACCAGCTTTACTACCGTATCAGACAAGCGGCCGACCAAAATGCCAAAAGATATTCGTATCAACTCGCTTGATGAGTTGATGGCTTTATTTGATTCACTCAACTACAACACAAAAAGCTGGCAAGAAGGCAATAGAGAGGTTCCTCGCCTTACGTTTGAATCGGTAAGTGAGCGCTGGCAGAAGACTTCTAATGAAATACCGGTACAACAAAAAAAGATGGTGTTCTTTCGCTTGCTTGCACCTCTTATCTTGGTCGCTAACGAGAATATTTTACTAGAACGCAAGCTGATTACCGAAGCGCCGCTAAACGATGCAGTACTACAAAAAATTGCTCATAAATACAAAATCACCAAAGACGACAATACCGCACTTACCGAGGAACAACGCCAGGCACTATTAGAAGAAGTTGATATCATGCCGCCATCATTGGTACTGGCTCAAGCGGCAGAAGAAAGTGGCTGGGCAACATCTCGCTTTACGGTTGAGGGCAACGCATTTTTTGGTCAGTGGGACTTTAGCGGCAAAGGTATGATCCCCAAGCAGCAACGTAAAGAGTTAGGTAACTATGGTTTAGCCCGCTTTGACACGCCACTGGCATCTGTAGAAGGTTATATGCTTAACCTCAACACTAACAATGCCTATAAAAAACTAAGAGAGTTACGGGCAAAGCTGCGGGCTCAAAATAAACCCATTACCGGAATGGAACTAGCGGGTACATTAGATAAATACTCAGAACGAGGCCAAGCCTATATCGATGGCATACGGCAGATGATTAGCTACAACAAGTTAGATCAGGTCGATGAAGCTTATTTAAGTGATGCAGCGCCACTGCATTTAATCCCCCGCCCCGACTGATTATTCGTTTTACAACTCACATAAAAAAGCCGTAAACATTAAGTTTACGGCTTTCATTTAGTACAGCTGAATTTAGTTAAGCTTTCGGTTTTCTCACATAAGGCAAAACCAGTAGCACCACACCCACGACTAAGAAAGGAATACTCAGTAGCTGACCTGCGCTAAACGTCCATGCATCGGCGTACACAGCTTGCTTGACCTTCACCATCTCAATTAAGAAACGCGCACTAAATACTAGCACTAGGAATAATCCAAAAATCGCGCCGTGCTTTTGCTTCATATCAGTCAACTTATAGATAGCCCAAAGCAAGGCAAAAATTGATAAGTAAGCAATGGCTTCATACAGCTGTGCAGGGTGGCGCGGCAGCATATCGACACGCTCAAATACAATCGCCCAAGGTACAGTGCTCGGTAAACCTAAAATCTCTGAGTTAACAAAGTTAGCCATACGAACAAAGAAGCCAAATATTGCCGTGGCAATCGCTAAACGATCCAGTAAGAACAAGAAAGGCAACTTCACCTGACGCTGATAATAGTACAGCGCTAAAATTGCGCCTAAACCACCGCCATGACTGGCAAGACCGCCTTCCCAGATAGCTAAAATTTTCAGAGGATGACTCAAGTAATACGCTGGGTCATAAAACAAACAATGGGCTAAACGCGCGCCAACGATAATGCCCACCACACAATACATCAGCAGATTATCAAGCGACTCTACCGGTAGGTTTTCTTTAATATAAATGCGTTTCATCACCTGAAAGCCTGACGCAATCGCCAGTGCAAACAAAATGCCGTACCAATGTACCGTGAGCCCCATTACACTTATCGCGATAGGGTCAATATTCCAAATAAAATGGTCCAAACTAAGCCTTCCAAATATATTGTTGTGCATTGAAAATATGATTACTCATGCGCATTTTTACGCTTCAACAAGCTGTTTGGCAAGGTTTTCGCTAGATTTGCCGCAACAGAATGTTTCAAGGCACCGTGATAAGTCAAAAATCTATATAATTTAATCCATTGTTCTGTACTTGTGATATTTATCTGCCCATTAGATTCTGCTATAGTGCCGCCTCAGCCACCCTACATAAATTTGGGCTATAGCGTCGCTATACCGCCCCTCAGAAATTGGAAATATAGGCTGATGACTCAGTTTCAAGGTTCGCACATTCTGTCGGTAAACCAACTTGATTTGGAAGCCGTTGAAAAAGTTTTCTCCGTTGCTACTCGCATGACTCCCTATGCTTTAAGACAAAAACGTACCACTGTTTTAGACGGTGCAGTTTTAGGCAACCTATTTTTCGAACCGAGTACCCGTACTCGCGTCAGCTTTGCTAGTGCTTTTAACCTACTTGGCGGTCGCGTTAACGAAACCGTTGGCATGGCATCATCGTCATTATCAAAAGGCGAATCGCTTTACGATACTGCCCGCGTACTCTCTAGCTACTCTGATGTCATTGCTATGCGCCATCCAGACTCTTTCTCGGTGAGTGAGTTTGCTAAAGGTAGCCGCGTGCCAGTTATCAACGGCGGAGATGGTGCTAACGAGCATCCTACTCAAGCACTTTTAGACCTGTTTACCATTCAAAAAGAACTGGCAGCAGGCGGTCGTGACATAAGCGGCATGAATATCGCTATGGTGGGTGATTTGAAATTTGGCCGTACAGTCCACTCTCTTTCGCGTCTGTTATGCATGTATAAAGATGTCAGCTTCACACTCGTATCACCAAAAGAGCTAGCAATGCCTGACTCTGTGATCAGTGACATTGAAAATGCTGGCCATAAGATCACAATAACAGATCAACTTGAAGGCAATTTAGATCGCGCTGATATACTCTATTTAACGCGTATTCAAGAAGAACGCTTCCCCTCTCAAGAAGAAGCGAACAAATACCGTGGTAAGTTCCGTTTAAACCAAAGTATTTATACACAGCATTGCAAATCAAACACTGTGATCATGCATCCATTGCCACGAGATTCTCGTGAACAAGCAAACGAATTGGATAACGATCTTAACGACCATCCAAATTTGGCTATCTTTAGACAAGCCGATAATGGTCTGTTAATCCGCATGGCGCTGTTTGCACTGACGTTAGGTGTTGACTCTCAACTTGAGCAGTACGAACGCCCTGTTAATTGGTATTCTCGAAAAGCTGATTTTTAAATCGGCTACAAATTTAAGGATTAAAAATGACTCGTTCTGACGAACTATTTGAACAAGCTAAAAAGACCATCCCAGGTGGCGTAAACTCTCCAGTACGTGCATTTTCTGGTGTAGGTGGATCACCTCGCTTTATCGAAAAAGCTGATGGCGCTTATATTTTTGACGCAGATGGCAAAAAGTATATCGACTACGTAGGTTCTTGGGGCCCAATGATTTTAGGCCACAATCACCCTAAAATTCGTCAAGCGGTATTAACTGCTGTTGAAAATGGCCTATCTTTTGGCGCACCAACTGAACTTGAAATCACTATGGCTGAGAAAGTCATCGAGATGGTTCCTTCAATTGAACAAGTTCGTATGGTGAGTTCAGGTACTGAAGCCACCATGAGTGCTATCCGTTTAGCACGTGGCTTCACTAGCCGTGACAAAATTCTTAAGTTTGAAGGCTGCTACCACGGCCACGCTGACTGCCTACTAGTAAAAGCAGGTTCTGGCGCACTAACTCTGGGTCAGCCAAGCTCTCCAGGTATTCCTGAAGATTTCGCTAAGCACACGCTAACAGCAACTTACAACGATCTAGATTCAGTTAAGGCTATCTTCGAGCAATACCCTGAAGAGATCTCTTGTATCATCATCGAGCCTGTTGCAGGCAACATGAACTGTATCCCGCCAATCGACGGTTTCTTACAAGGTCTACGTGCTATCTGTGATCAGTATGGCGCACTGATGATTATCGACGAAGTAATGACAGGTTTCCGCGTATCTAAGAGCGGCGCACAAGGTCACTACGGCGTCACGCCAGATCTAACAACTCTAGGTAAAGTTATCGGTGGCGGTATGCCAGTCGGTGCTTTCGGCGGTCGTAAAGATGTCATGCAGTTTATCGCACCAACAGGCCCAGTTTACCAAGCAGGTACACTGTCTGGTAACCCAATTGCGATGTCTGCTGGTCTTGCACAGATGGAAGCGCTTTGTGAAGAAGGCGTTTACGAGCAACTAGCAGCTAAGACTGAGTATATTGCTGAAGGCTTTAAAGCTGCGGCTAATAAGCACGGCATTCCAATGGCAATCAACTACGTTGGTGGCATGTTCGGTTTCTTCTTCACTGACGAAGAAACTGTGACTAATTTTGCTCAAGTGACTAAGTGTGACACTGCGATGTTTGCTGAGTTCTACCACCTAATGCTAGACGAAGGTGTTTACCTTGCTCCTAGCGCTTATGAAGCAGGTTTCTTATCACTTGCTCATGGTGAAGAAGAGCTTGAGGCAACACTAGCAGCTGCTGATCGCGTATTTGCCAAGCTTGCTAAAGCATAATTACGCTTAAGCACTCGGTTACACGTAATGGCTTAAACGTAATAGCTAAACATCAAAGGAACACTTATTAGTGTTCCTTTTTTATATCTGTAACGCCCGTCAATGCAAAAGGGATGCGCTCGTCTAACTTCCCTCTTTAACGCTTTCCGCGCTGCCACAGGAAAATAGGTGAAATACCTTACGCTACACGGTTAACGATAAGTTTCGCCAAAAAAACTCTTAGAACAGCATACATAGCCTATTCAAATGATGCCGCATGTCCAGCAAAGACAACCGCAAAATTAGTAAAAACTAAACAACGACAGTTATTATCCCTATTTAGGTTGTAGAATTTAGTTTATATCGCTAAATACTCACAAAACCATCACAACACAGATCACGTTACACGCAAAAGTTAGAGGTAAGTATTAGTTGCCTTATGCTTTTCACTATGGTCTGATCGCCCCCGCTTCACCCACAAACCTTAAAATAAACTTAAATTGGCGACCCAGCATAAGTTTAGGTACGTCATAACATCACCAATGTGAGTAGCCCTATGTTGTACGCATTTTTGATTTCACTCGCAGTACTGGCTTTATTAAGTATTGTGTTTGAAGAGGTCACCCACCTCAATAAAGCAAAAACCACGCTGTTTTTTGGCTGTATTTCCTGGATAGCCTTGTTTATGGCAGCTGGCGACCCAAGCCATGAAAAGCTCGTCGAACACCAACTCAATGAAAACCTGTTAGAAATAGCAACTCTTTGGCTGTTTTTAATGTCAACAATGACTTTTGTGGCCTACCTTAATGCCAAGGGCATGATTCAAATCTTGGTGCAAAAGCTGTTTCCTCAGCGTGTATCTGTACGTATGTTGATGATACAAGTCGCGATGTTTTCGCTGGTCTTATCGGCTATTTGTGACAATGTCACTGCAACCTTAGTCTCTCTTGGCTTACTCACGACGTTTAAACTCGATAAGCACATACGTAGGCGTATGGCCGTACTTATTATCTTTGCCGTTAACTCTGGCGGCGTTGCTTTGATTACAGGTGATGTGACCACCTTAATGATTTTCCTTGGCGGTCATGTCGGTATGTCAGAATTGCTCATGCTATTTGTGCCAGCGGCCATCAGCGTCATGCTCTTAGCCTTGCTGTTTTCGTTAAAAGCTGAGGGGCAAGTCAGTACCAGCCCTATCACTAAGCAAGTGCGATCGGTTGATATACTCATTGCGGTGATCTTCTTTACCACTATCGTCATGACGATGGCTCTCAATATCCTATTTGGTATTCCACCAGTTTTAACCTTTTTAACCGGCCTTTCAGTGATGTTTTTAGTTGGACATACGACTAGAAGTGATAAAGAAGAGCTGCAAATCCTTGAGTATATTCGCCAGGTCGAGTACGACACACTGCTATTTTTCTTAGGTATTTTACTGCTAGTTGGCATGCTTAAAGAAATAGGTACGCTAGATTTACTCGCCCAAGTTTACGCTCAGTATGATCCCAACATTTCGAATTTTGTTGCTGGTATTGGCTCGGCGCTGCTAGATAATGTGCCACTGACTGCCGCGCTATTAAAAGCAGAGCCAGTGCTCAACACGCCTGAATGGTTAGGTTTAACTTATGCCGTAGGCGTTGGTGGTTCACTGTTAGTGATTGGCTCTGCGGCTGGGATTATTGCCATGAGCAAAGTGAAAGAATTGACCTTTGTCAGCTACCTTAAATATGTACCAGCACTTAGCCTTTGCTACACAGTCGGTTATGGGCTAACACTGTTTTTGGCTTACTATTTATATAATTAATTGCTATTCGTCAGAATGATAAAAACAAAAAGGCCTAACGTGAGTTAGGCCTTTTTGTTAATGCTGCACATTGTTTTATATGCGCGTTACTCTAGATTGCAGGTACTTTAAATTCAGTACCTTGAATCGCTAGCACCACATCTCTTGGCCTTATTTCAACAATAGTCAATTTACCTTGAATACTGTCGCCCTCTTGCAACTCTGCCCCATCAACATTTAACCAACGGTTATCAGCCACACTTGAATAAACATGAGCATTGATATTGAATTCTGGTACTTGTAGCTGCAACCCTGCTGGTAATTGACCATATTTAGGGATAGCGTCAGACTTAGGTGTTGTAGGAATAGGATCCAGCTTCGCTTCCGTCACTGGTGTTTCTACCGATTTTTCTCGCTCTACATCTTTTAAAGCCGCCTCGAAAGCTGCCAGCAGATTATTGTTAGGATCGGGCTCATTTGTTTCCAGTCCCACTTCATTGGCGGCGTACTCAACTTCATACTTCAAAGAGTCGAGTAAATCGTTACCGCGCTTATTGCTATTGGCCCCTAAAATTATTGGCTCATAATCATTACTATAACGATTATTATCTTCTACGACGGTATTAACTTGCTGCTTTGTCGCCGTCTGTGGAAATTCTTGTTCAACACTTTCTTGTGCGTTGAGTAAGGCTGCCATTAATGGGTTGTCTAACGCCTCATCATAATTATTACTGATGTAATTAGCCGCTTCTGGTTGAGTAGAGTTAGCTCTTGAATTAGCCCCAGTATTAAAGCCTGAACGACCACTGACATGTAGCGCTGTCTGCGGTGCTAGCGTCTGCGCGACCGGCAAGGCGACTTTGCCCGCTAATCGAACCTCAGCTACTGGCTTTTGCTGAGTAGTACTATTTTGACTACTGATGTTTTCAGTGCTGATATTTTCACTGCTGGGATTTTGGCTAATGCTATCCGGAGCAGTATGTTCATGGATAGACGAGACTGTCTCAGTTATAGGCGAAAGCGCTTTACTTACCAGCCAAGCCGCAACAACCATCAATAACAATGAAAGCACGAAAAGAGCCGCAAATTTAACGCCTCCATGATCCTGTTGCTTCGCTTTATATTGCGCTCTTGGCGTTAACACCACATCATGGGTAATGGCTTGAGATTGCTGTTTATCGCGCGTCACCGCATCGAGTAAAATCGACATTAATACAACCTCTTGCTTTGACCTAGGCGCGGGCCAGCCTCACTCAAGTACAAATTCAGCTGTATTAACGTTTGTGAGCCAGCAATGCCATCTGCAATTAATCCATGCTGACGCTGAAACGCCTTAAGCTTTTGCTCAAGTTCAGTGTCGAAATGGTCCACTAACCGTGGCGCGCTATCGGTCACCCGCGCTAAACTATTTTCTAACCACTGTACTTGGGCTTGATTCGCCGATTGACCAATCTCTTTGGGTTGATTTCGTGGCGCCTGCCACAATATTTCAAACGTACCGGTAAAGTGTCGATTAAACCAATCGCGGCTAACCCATAGTTGCTGCTCATTAAGTTGCAGTAGCACTTGTTCGCCTTGTCTAGATATCAAGGTGCCATAGAAAGCTTGTTGGTTATCATCGGCGAGATAAACCACTGCAGGGTAATTTAGCCGTACCAATGAGTGCCAATTACCTTGCTGCTGAAAACAATCTAAGCCTTGCTGCTGCGCAGACTGACAAGCTGATAGACCGATATAGGGTACTTTACCCCACAAGCCCAAAATACTGGCATAAGCGCTATCAATATCTCGACTTTGAGAAATCGCATTATTCAGCACTCGCTGGCTACTGCTTAATTTTTGGCTTTCCACTTTGGCCTGAGCATTCACTTGAGCCGCTGGCTCTGTTTTCGATACTGTTTTTGCAGTATTCACTGCCTGATTATTTTGCGGCAGAAACAGGTATAAGGCAGCGCCAAAAGTCAAAGCTAATGATGCCGCTATTGCCACGGGCTTTAATACATTGTTTTGTTTTGGTTCTTCACCTAACACTTCAGCTGATGCTAGGCGTATCATTTTGTTATCAATCGGCACTTTCGATTGGGCGTAACTCGCCATTAACGCGCGTTCGCATAATAGATTTATCAGGCGGGGAATACCGCCGCTGTATTTGTGTAACGCCTTAATCGCACTCTTATGAAATAGCGGCTCATGACGCCCAGCGACTTGCAGACGATGCTGCACATACAGCGCTACCTCTTCTATGGTTAATGGCAACAAATGGTATCGCGCTGTAATGCGTTGCGCCAATTGACGAAGCTCTTGGCGCTTAAGCAATTGCTGTAATTCAGGCTGACCAATCAAGATCACCTGCAGCAGCTTTTTAGTGTCTGTTTCTAGATTTGTCAGCAATCTTAGCTGTTCTAGCACTTCAGCCCTAAGATGCTGTGCCTCATCAATAATCAATACCGTGTTACGATCTTTACTGTGATTTTCAAGTAAGAATTTACTGATTAAATCCGTTAATTGTTTAAGACTTGGATCCTCGCCATAAACAATCCCGAGCTCATCGCATAAGGTCGCAAGCAGCTCCGACTCTGTTAGCGATGGATTAAGAATAAACGCGGTATCTGTATTATCTGGCAGCTGTTTTAATAGGCAGCGCGATACAGTGGTTTTACCTGTACCCACTTCTCCGGTTAACAATACAAAACCGCCGGTTTCACCTAGCCCATAAGTTAGATGTGCCAGCGCTTCTCTATGGCGATCACTTAAAAACAAATAGTGAGGATTTGGTGCAATAGAAAACGGATTGTCATTTAAGCCAAAGAAAGCCTTATACATGCGAGCTTTTATCCTTTTAAAACCATGCAAAACTTACCTCGATTTTGGGTAAGCACTTTAATACGCTAGTCACACTATACCACTGCCATAGTGTTAAACACGGGTTAGGCATAATATTAACTAAATTGCTAAAACTAACGCTAGAGCTTTAAATACACTATTAATAGCCAATACGCAGCTCACGTTAAAGCTAAGAGCAATGCTTGTCAAAATTTGCCGCCACTAAATAAGCTTTAGCGCACATAATACCGCTTAACATAAAGCCGTGATTAACACTGTTTTTGAGCCTCGCTGTTATAGTATCAAAGCTGCATTAATTTAATGCAGCTTTGACCATAATGCGGGTAAATATGGTGATGTTGAACAAAACATAAATGCCCAAAGCAAAAACTCGAACCATGTTACAATCACAACCCTGTTATGTAAGTGAGCAATCTTGTGAAAATTTACCTCGTTGGCGGCGCTGTCCGCGATAAATTACTTAACCTTGAAGTGAAAGATCATGACTATATGGTTGTCGGTGCAACGCCTGAGCAGATGCTGGCTAAAGGATTTACTCAAGTAGGCAAAGATTTCCCGGTATTTCTACACCCAAAGACAAGCCAAGAATATGCCCTTGCGCGCACTGAGCGTAAAACTGCGAAAGGTTATGGCGGCTTCAGCGTGGATGCAGCCCCCGATGTCACCTTGGACCAAGATTTACTTCGCCGTGATCTCACGATAAATGCTATTGCACAAGATGATGCGGGTAACCTATATGATCCTTACCAAGGTATTGTCGATCTTGAAAAGCGTCTACTCAGGCATGTATCAGATGCATTTATCGAAGATCCGCTTCGAGTTTTACGCGTTGCCCGTTTTGCTGCGCGCTTTCACTCTTTAGGTTTCAAGGTTGCGCCAGAGACGATGGCATTAATGACTCAGCTTAGCGAAAGTGGTGAGCTAGAAGCATTAACGGCTGAACGTGTTTATGTCGAACTCAATAAAGCGTTATCCACTGATGCCCCGCAAATCTTTTTTGAAGTCTTGAGACAATGCGGTGCGTTAGCGGTTCTATTCCCCGAAATCGAAGCATTATTTGGTGTACCGCAACCAGAGAAGTGGCACCCAGAAATCGATACGGGCGTGCATACATTAATGGTACTAGAGCAAACCGCGAAGCTCAGCAAAGATAACTCTGTGCGCTTTGCCGCTTTAGTCCATGACCTAGGTAAAGCTCTAAGTCCAAAAGAGCATCTGCCAAAGCATCACGGCCACGGGCAAAAAGGCTTACCGTTAATCAAAGCACTATGTACACGCTTTAGAGTACCTAATGACTACCTAGATTTAGCGCTTTTGGTTAGCGATCAACATCAAAATATTCATAAAATCACCGAACTCAGAGCAGACACCATAGTAAAACTGTTTGATAAAGCTGATTTTTGGCGCAAACCCCAACGTCTTGAACAGCTCTTATTGGCCTGTGAAGCAGATAGTAAAGGTCGCAAAGGACTAGAATTGAGTCCTTACCCACAAGCTGCCTATCTAAAAAGCTGTTTTTCAGCTGCCTCAGCGGTTGCAGTTCAATCTATCATTGCACAAGGCTTTAAAGGCGCGGACATCCGTACGCAACTCAATATAGCTAGAATAGCTGCAGTCCAAGAGATTAAAGAGTTACGAGGCATTTAGACTAAATAAAAAACATAATAAGTTCACATTTATGAACTAAGATTATACATACCTTGTTCACGGTTTATTTGCACTTAACTTGCAATTGCTCAAATTTTCACTAAGTTATTCAGAGCTTAGCGTTAAAAGGCATAGCAAAATTTTTTCTCTGTGACATAATTAACGAGTTCAGTTGTGATGTGCAGCTGTGCTTATTTAAACCAACCTATATAAAGGGAATTCCCGATGAATAAAAAAGTACTTATGATTGCTGGTGTAGCAATGACTGCCCTTCTAGGTGGCTGTGCAAACACTACTGCTCTTGAAGAAAGCGTTGCAAACCTAGGTAACAAAGTTGACCAGCTTTCAGCTGAAGTTAGCTCTCTAAAATCAGATCACGGTAAACTGTCTGCAGACATCAACGATGCTAAAGCAGCAGCTATGGACGCACAAGCAGAAGCTCAGCGTGCTAACGACCGTATCGACAACGTAGCATCTTCTTACAAGAAGTAATTACGTTTAGGAGCTTTACCTGCTTTTAAACAGGTTAGATCCAAAGGCTTGGTTTCGAGTATTACACTTGACCAAGCCTTAAATTTATCTGCTATCAGCTGCGCTTAATCTGCTAAACAACGTCTCTATTTACCTTTACTACATTATCCGTAAATATAAACATCACATTCTATGAGCTCACTCCGTAAACTTGCAGACACAAAAAAGCGCCCACTAAGGACGCCTTTAAACAGTATTTGAATCTGTATTTAGCGATTAATAATTAGCTTTGAATATTTACAGGGATCCCTGCTTGGCTAAGTAAAGCGTCATTAGCTTTAGTGTAATCCACTTCATCTTTACCGATAAACTCAACCACACCACGTTTCATTTCACGAACAGTATTATCGCCACCATCAGCGGTAGATAAAGGTGAATGTACCTCTATAAGCTGACGACCATCAGGCTCAGTTGAGGTTTTAACGGTTTCATTAATGATAGTGACCTGCTCGCCGTACTTAACTTTATCAAACAACCATTCAATATCATCTGGATTTAGGCGGATACAGCCCGCACTTACGCGCATACCAATACCAAAATCCTTATTGGTGCCATGAATTAGGTAACTACCATCCCCATAAGAAAGCTGTATTGCAAACTTACCCAATGGATTATCTGGGCCAGCGGGAACAACTCTAGGAAGTACCTCTCCACGTTCTTCTAAGTGCTCTTTACGAATGCTCGCAGGTGGTGTCCAACTTGGGTTAGGAATGCGTGACTTAATCTTAGTGACCATTTCAGGTGTTTCACGACCAACCCGGCCAATACCAACCGGGAAAACATGCACTTCTTTACCGCCTTTAGGAAAGTAATATAAGCGCAGCTCTGCCAAGTTAATCACCACGCCTTTTCGCGGCACATCAGGGAGCAACATTTTCGTAGGGATCAACAAGGTCGTTCCCGGTGTTGGTAAAAATGGATCGACACCGGGATTAGACTGCATCAATTCCAAAATACCAATATTGTATTGCTTTGAAATAGTCTGGAAATAATCGCCCTTTTGCACCACATGTTGCTGTAGCTCACCAACGAGGCGACTACCATCTTGAGCAATAGGATAAACATTAGCAAAAGATGCCAGTGGCAAAAACGCTAAGATGAACAACAGCAAATTACGCATCATCAGTTTTCGATTTCCATTTAGTTGAATAAGCAAAGGTTACCCCGTGCGCAAATTATTTTCTAGTCATCACGTTAATAACAAAGTCGACTTCTAATGTATCGAACTGAGCGTGTTGGATATCATGTCTCACTTTGTCATTTGCTCGCCATGCATAAGGAGTCATCTCAAGCAAAGCAATCGCTTGCTCTCCAGACACGCTTACTGACAGCGATATACGTTCACTATGTAACAAGGTTAGCTCTTTCGGTAAATTGTCGCTAACAGGCTTTTCAGATAGATCTGGGTAGATAAATTCACGTATTTGCCATAAATGTCTTGGACCAGCTGCAACCTGCAGTAACACGCCATCTTGCTTTAACACTCGAGTCAGTTCTTTACCTTTTAATTGCTTATCAATCAATGTCACTAAATCAAAGCTATCATTAGCAAAAGGTAAATGCTTAAGTGTTGATACAATGTAGGTTGGGCTACTCTCAGCTTTAGCTGCCGCGAATATCGCATTTTCAGCCTCACAAATTCCCGTTTGGCTTAATGCTAACTCTGGTTTTAACTCGGCTAAAATCCCTTTAATCGTCCGCAGGAAGTAACCATCACCACAATCATAGTCAAGTTGCGATAATGCCTTTGCCGAGGTCACCAGTGGTAAATCTGCAATCACCTTCGCAATAGCTTGCGCTAACGGAATATAAATTCCTGACTCCAAAACATAACGCTTAGCGCGCATCACTGCACGTGAATCCGCTTTTGGCTTTTTCGGTTGGCTAAATACCCAGTAGCCATGTTCGTTAATGTCAAAATGGTGCTTGTTTTCGCAATGTAACCCTTTTGACTCTTCATGCACCTTAAATGGTGACTGACATACAGGGCAAAGATAAATACTATTCATATCGTGCTCATCATTAGCTGGATAACTAAAACGTTAAAGGAATGGTCTATTTAAAGAAAAATAAGACCACACAACACCACACCTAATGCTAGGCGATAAATAACAAATGGTGTCATTCCCATCTTGCTAATGATCTTTAAGAAATAATGGATACAGATGTAGGCTGCTAAAAACGAAACCACAATCCCTAAGCCTAACGCTTGATAATCGATAGCTTGACCACTTTCTAGTAAGTCCTTAGTCACCAATATTGCAGCGCCTAGGCTGACAGGCACGGACATTAAAAATGAAAAGCGTGCAGCTGCCTCACGTGTTAAGCCTAACATTAGTGCTGCTGTAATGGTCGCTCCTGAGCGAGATGTACCAGGGATCAGTGCCATAGCCTGTGCAATACCGATGATGAGAGCCTTTTTCCAACCTACTTGAAACTCGTTAAAACCTTGGCGCTGCATTCTATCTGCCCACCAAAGTAATAAACCAAAGATAATTGTGGTAGCAGCTATGACTTCCATATTACGCAAATGCGTAGAAATAAAATCTTTTGCAGTAAAGCCCACAATAACCGCTGGGATAGTCGCTAAGATAATCCACCAAGCTAGTTTGCTTTCTTCAGTTTGTTTACGGCTAGCAATACTGCCGGTCCATGCGGTAAACATAGAGAATAGTTCGCGACGAAAATACATCACTACAGCTAATAGCGAACCGGTATTTACAGCAACATCAAATGATAAACCTTGATCTTCCCAGCCTAAAATTTGCGCGGGTAAGATAAGGTGTGCAGAACTAGAAATCGGTAAAAACTCGGTGAGGCCCTGAATTAGAGCCAATATAATCACCTGAAAGGTATCCATAACTATCCTAAATTAATATGGGTTTAAGCAGACCAATTAAATTCAACTGGCCATAGGGATTGCTGTTGCTTGTCATAATTATCCCAAAGGGTTTGGTACGACTGATTAACAACAGGGTGCAGCAAAGATGGGGCGACTTCCGCTAATGGCCATAATACAAAGGCATTATAAAGAATTTCAGCCCGAGGTAGTTCTATCGGCTGCGAACTGACAATGTCGTCATACAGCAATAGATCTAAATCTAACGTTCTTGGGGCAAACTTTTTAGCGCCTTTTACTCGGCCGTGATCTTGCTCAATCTGCTTAAAGGTACTGACAACCTCAGCGATTGATAGCTCAGTTTCGGCAGCAACAACCATATTTAAAAAGTTAGTGCCGTCAAAGCCGACCGCTTCACTTTCAAATACAGACGACAGTTCCAATTGTTCAAAATGATAATCAAGATCAGTTAAAGCAGCCTTAAGGTGACGCTCTGGCTCAATATTACTGCCAAGGCTAATAAAAATCTTAGCCATCTATGCGTGACCTCGCTCAATCTCAACACCAACCGCGGACGCTGTAGGCACTGCACCAGGCTTCATCACCTTGACTTTAACCCAAGGCACATTAAATTCAGCCATCACATAAGTTGCGATCATTTCTGCCACAGTTTCAATCAACTCGATAGGCTTTTCGGTAATTAAAGCCGTTAATTTATTTGAGACCGTTTCATAACAAAGGGCATGTTGGTAATCATCACTAGCCGCAGCAGGACGGTTATCCCAAGCCATATCTAAATCAATAAGCAAACTCTGGTGAATTTGCTTTTCCCACTCATAGACCCCGATTACGGTTTCAATTCTAAGCTCTCTAATCAGTACTTTATCCATGATTTCTCCAAAACTCTAATCCATGACACTGAGGTCTGATAAGCTAAAACGGACAAAAGGGATATAATCCGCCGCAAAGCTAAATAATACGCTAACGCTCTTTATAACGAGACCAAAGCAAAGTAGGATAAGCCTCGCTATATAAAGATTAATAAAAAGTTGTCGCTTTTAGAGCAAGGCTGCTAATAAAGTATTTCCGACAGCATTTTATGTACTCGTTATGCGTTTAATTGTTCGGTAACGAACCAAGCACAATAAGCACGTTCTTTTATGTGGCGCGATAATACCCTAAGACGGATAAGGAAACCAATTTGACCATAACAGTACTCACCATAGTCATGATTTTGGCCGCATATTTTGCAGGCTCAATATCCAGTGCTGTTCTGGTGTGTAAAATGCGTGGCCTTCCAGATCCTCGTAGCCAAGGTTCAGGTAATCCTGGCGCCACTAACGTTTTACGTATTGGTGGTGCTAGCTCAGCCGCTTTGGTACTGTTTTTTGATATGCTAAAAGGTGCAGCGCCAGCGTATTTAGCTTTTAGGTTAGGTGTCGACCCAATCGCTCTTGGGGTAATTGCTATTGCAGCCTGTCTTGGACATATTTTCCCCATATTCTTTAGCTTTAAAGGCGGTAAAGGCGTGGCAACCGCATTTGGCGCGATGGCTCCCATTGGTCCTGATTTAGCTCTTTGTTTAATGGGCTCTTGGATCGTCATCGCTTTAGTCACGCGTTATTCATCATTTGCGGCTATTTGCACCGCGTTACTTGCCCCAGTTTATACTTGGTGGCTTGACGACAGGTTCACCATTCCAGTCACCATGTTGTCAGCACTAATTGTTATTCGCCATAAAGATAACATTAAGCGCTTAATTCGCGGTGAAGAGTCTAAAGTATCGCGAAAAAAACACTCTAAAATACCGTAAAACGTTAACCTTTCACCCTAGCTACACGCGAAAATAGCTTACAGCTATTACTCAGCAGCTTTACCTAAACACAACCTTGTCAACAGCGGTTTTTAATTAGATTGCTTTTTCGTTATCCCAGTCTATAATCGCGCCGATTTTTACTGGAGATACATCAAATAAATATCTCCTTCTGACACTACCTCGAATACAGTGCCTACTCAGGCCTGCCAGTACAGCTATCGTGTTTGCTCCCTTTTTCCGAGTACAAAGTTATGCTTCCACAACTAAGTGAAGCTGTGATGGATACTATTGCTGATGCATTGGTTGAAACCGGCTATATCGTGCTGTCCAACACCTTGCCTGCAACTGTTTGCGAACAGTTATTACAAACCTCTAAAAATGCAACTTGGGATGATTTTCGCCCTGCTGCCATTGGCCGTGGCGGTGAGCAACAATTTGTAGAGAGTATTCGTAGCGACCAGATCCGCTGGTTAACAGAGCAACGTCCTGCCGATAAACAATATTTAGAGCTAATGACTCAACTGCGCGAAGGCATGAATAAGCGATTATTTCTGGGATTATTTGATTTTGAAAGCCACTATGCTATTTACGAGCCCGGCGCTTTTTATCAAAAGCATTCAGATGTATTGCAGGGTACCCGAAACCGTATCCTGACCTCAGTGTTATTTCTAAACCATGACTGGCAACCAGAGCATGCTGGTGAGCTGGTAGTTTACGATAAGGCCGACAATAAGCTTGAAACCATTACGCCTGAATTTGGTAAGTGGGTGGTGTTTTTAAGCGAGCACTTCCCTCATGAAGTACTGCCTACTACAGTTAATCGTTATAGCATCGCAGGCTGGTTCCGCGTCAGTAATGCTAACCATGGTTTTTAACTAGTACACCTTATTCAGAATATAAAACGGCGCTCTAGAGCGCCGTTTTCAAAATCTAATTGTGCAGACTTTAATCTACTGGCTCTAGCGTGTCTAACGGCCATCTTGGCTGTCCTTTAACCGCTAAGTCTTCAGTTTGTCCAGCTTTTAAACGCTGTAGGCCCGCATAAGCAATCATCGCTCCGTTATCGGTACAAAACTCTCCACGCGGATAATAAACCTTACCACCTAAGCCTTGCATCATTTCGGCTAAAGACGAACGTAAGCGGGTGTTAGCACTAACACCGCCTGCAATCACAAGATTCTTATAACCCGTTTGCTTAAGTGCTCGCTTACATTTAATTGCTAAAGTATCGACAACCGCTTCTTCGAATGCGCAAGCTATATTCGCGCGAGTTTGATCATCTTTAGGCTCTGCTGCAATGGTATTCGCCGCGAATGTTTTAAGGCCTGAGAAACTCATATTTAGCCCAGGTTTATCCGTCATCGGACGAGGGAAACGGTAACTATTTGGCACGCCTTTAGCGGCGAGTTTTGATAGTCTTGGTCCGCCTGGGTAATCAAGCCCCATTAGCTTAGCCGTTTTATCAAATGCTTCACCAGCTGCGTCATCAACAGATTCACCCAACACTTCATAACGACCAATACCTTCGACACCAACGATCATCGAGTGACCACCAGAAACTAACAAAGCAAGAAACGGAAATGCTGGCACGTCGTCTTCTAGCATTGGCGCAAGTAGATGTCCTTCCATATGGTGTACACCTATCGCTGGCTTATCCCAAGAAAAAGCTAAAGCGCGACCAACACAAGCACCTACGAGCAATGCACCAATAAGACCCGGGCCTTTGGTATAAGCGATACCATCAAGATCATCAATAGTCATACCCGCATCAGCAAGTGCTTGGCGTATTAAAGGCACAATCTTGCGAACATGGTCTCGTGATGCAAGTTCTGGCACGACTCCACCATAGTCAGCATGCAATTTAACCTGACTATAAAGCGCATGCGATAGCAGACCCTTTTCATCATCATAAACTGCAATACCTGTTTCATCACAGGATGTTTCTATACCTAAAACCCGCATTATTTCTCGTCTTCGGTTGACATAATTACCGCTAATTCTACCTGCTGTGCTTTAATTACTCCATAGCGCTGTTGCGGTCTGCGGATAATATCGCCGATATTGACACATTCTGATCGCTATAAGGGGTTTACAAGAGGGTCTAAGTCGGTATAGAATTCCGCACCATTTTTAAATTATCTGAGTCAAGTAATTGTCTCAATACAACCTACACCTAAGGGGTGATGGCGTATGCCAATTATTAAAGTACGTGAAAACGAACCATTCGACGTAGCTCTACGTCGTTTCAAGCGCTCTTGTGAAAAAGCTGGTATCCTAGCTGACGTTCGCGCTCGTGAATTCTACGAGAAGCCAACTACTGCACGTAAGCGTGCTAAAGCCGCTGCAGTTAAGCGTCTTGCTAAGAAGCTTTCTCGCGAAAACGCACGTCGCGTACGTTTATACTAATCTCATTATGAGCCTAGTTGATCAGCTAAAAGACCAAATGAAAGAAGCCATGCGCGCGAAAGAAAAGCTGCGTTTGGGGACTATTCGTATGGCACTAGCCGCCGTTAAGCAGGTCGAAGTGGACACCCGCGAGACTCTGACTAACGACCAAGCTATAGCGGTCTTAACCAAAATGGTAAAACAGCGTCGTGACTCTATTGCTCAATATGAAGCAGCAGGTCGTGACGAGCTAGCACAAATTGAAGCAGATGAAATTCTAGTTTTAGAAAAATTTCTGCCTCAACCGCTTTCTGAAGAGGAAGTGATTGCGTTAGTTGATGCAAGCATCGTTGAGATGGGCGCGTCCACCATGGCGGATATGGGTAAAGTAATGGGAGCTTTAAAACCAAAAGTTATGGGTAGAGCTGACATGGCGGCAATTGGCGCTATGATCCGTGCAAAACTTAAGTAACTTTAGTTTTATTGCATGAATGAGCCGTGCTTCTGCGCGGCTTGTTTGTTTTAGAAATTCCCTAATTTTATTTCCGAAATTCCTGATTTCACGTAATTTTTGATTTCACGTAATAAAGGCGGCATTTAACAACACTAATGGCGATACCTCGTGATTTTATTAATGAGCTAGTAGCTCGCACTGATATTGTCGACTTAATCGACCCTAAAGTGCCCCTGAAGAAGGCGGGTAAAAATCACTCTGCCTGTTGTCCTTTTCATAGCGAAAAATCTCCCTCTTTTACAGTTAGCAGAGATAAACAGTTTTATCATTGTTTTGGCTGCGGCGCGCACGGCAACGTTATCGACTTTGTCATGGAATATGACCGACTCGACTTTGTTGATGCCATTGAAGAACTCGCTGGACAACTGGGACTTGAAGTTCCACGGGAACAAGGCACTGGCAAACCACGCGACCAAGAACTCAGTCGCGACTTATATCAGTTAATGGAAGAAGCCAGTAACTTCTTTCAAAATCAGCTTAGACAGCACACTGACAAACAAAAAGTCCTTGATTACCTTGAGCATCGAGGCCTTTCAAAAGAAGTGGTTGAACACTTCAATATCGGTTTTGCACCCGACGGTTGGGATGGCTTACTAAGTCGTTACCGCCAGAACCAAGATTCGCAAGATAAGCTACTCACCGCCGGTATGGTTATTGAGAATGATAGCGGTAAACGCTATGACAGATTCCGTGACCGACTCATGTTTCCTATTCGCGATAGACGCGGACGAGTCATTGGCTTTGGTGGCCGAGTTTTAGGAGAAGGTACGCCAAAGTACTTGAATTCTCCAGAAACGCCCATATTTCATAAAGGCAATGAACTTTACGGTCTTTACGAACTTAAACAGCGTCATCGAGACCCACAGCGAGTATTAATCGTTGAAGGCTATATGGACGTGGTTGCACTAGCACAATTTGACGTTGACTACGCTGTCGCTTCGCTAGGAACGTCAACCACAGCTGATCAATTCCAGCTATTACTTCGTAGTGCAAAAGAAGTCATCTGTTGCTACGACGGTGACAAAGCAGGTAAAGAAGCTGCATGGCGCGCATTAGAAACAGCATTACCTCTGCTCAAGCCTGGTAATCAAGTTCGTTTTATGTTCCTTCCTGAAGGGGAAGACCCCGATACTTTAGTCAGACAAATTGGTAAAGAGCAATTTGAAAACAGTATCGACCAAGCGATGGCGCTACCCGAGTTTTTGTTTGAAAACCTAACAAAAACCTACGGTAATGAAGATAAAAGTGTGTTGGCAAAGAATGCCATCAAACTGATAGAAAAAGTACAGGACACCGTTTTACAGAGCCTGTTACTTGAAGATTTAGCACATAAGCTAAGAATGAACGGTGCTGATGAACTTAAACGAAAATTCAACTTTTCGACTAAGACAGCTGAAAAGCCAAATCAGCACAAAGCGTTGAAAGGACGTGGTACTCCATTGCGATTAGCCATTGCATTGTTGGTACAGCACCCACGTTTAGGTGAGAACTTACCTGAACAACCAGCGCTAAAACATATACAGATGGCCGGCATTGACTTGCTGACCCTTGTATTAGATTTAACTCGCGGACAAGTGATAAGCAGCGCACAACTACTTGAACAGTTTAGGGGCGATAACCAATTCAGCACCCTAAAAAAACTGACCCAATGGGATCATCAAGTGGCGGATGAAAACTTGCTTCAAAAGTTAAAGGAAACACTCGTTTGGTTAAACAACCAGTATCTTGAACAACGTTATCAAGAACTGAGTATGAAGAAGAACCTAACGAAAGAAGAGCGGTTACAGCTTAGTAAGCTAATTTCAGTGATTAAAAACAAGGCTTAATTAAAAATTCAGCCTCAAAAGTAAACACTTGGACTAGCACAGACAAGCGCCGAAGGCTATAATTGACGACTTGCGTGGCTGTTTTTTGCCCGTCGTTTTAACTGTATTCCCAACTTGGATGATATCTATGGATCATACTCCGCAGTCGCAACTTAAATTGTTGCTCGCCAAAGGTAAAGAGCAAGGTTACTTAACCTATGCAGAAGTGAACGATCACTTACCTGCAGACATGGTCGATTCTGACCAGATTGAAGATATTATCCAGATGATCAATGACATGGGTATTCGAGTCTATGAACAGGCTCCGGATGCTGATGAAATCATGATGTCTGAAGACAGCACCGATGATGATGCTGCAGAAGAAGCTGCTGCTGCACTTGCAACAGTAGAAGCTGAATTAGGTCGTACTACCGACCCAGTACGTATGTATATGCGTGAAATGGGTACCGTTGAACTTCTAACCCGTGAAGGCGAGATTGTTATCGCTAAGCGTATCGAAGAAGGCATCAACACGGTTCAAGCATCGGTTGCGGAATATCCGCAAGCGATTGCCATGATCCTTGAGCAATACGACCGTTACGAAGCTGAAGAAGTCAGACTTTCTGACATTATCTCTGGATTTGTCGATCCAAATGCAGAAGATGTCGCTCCAACAGCGACTCACGTTGGTTCAGAATTATCTGATGATGATTTAGATGATGAAGATGACGATGACGATGATGATGACGATGATGCAGAGGAAGAGGAAGGTCCAAAAGGTCCGGATCCTGAAGAAGCTAAAGAGAAGTTCACAACACTTCGTCTAGCTCACGAAAATGCATTAAGAATTATCGCTGACAAAGGTCGTGGTCACCCAGAGTCGACTGTAGCACTATTTGAAATTGGCGAGATCTTCAAAGAGTTCCGTTTGATGCCTAAGCAGTTCGACCGCTTAGTTAAGAACATGCGCTCTATGATGGACAAAGTCCGTGTTCAAGAACGTTTGATCATGAAGCTTTGTGTTGAACAAGCCAAAATGCCGAAGAAAAACTTCGTCAAAGTATACACTAGCAACGAAAGCAGCATCGAGTGGTTCAACGACGAGTTAGCATCAGGTAAACCATATGTAGAAGGTCTACAAATGGTTGAATTTGATGTTCAACGTTGCCGTGCAAAGCTTGACGCAATCGAGACAGAAACAGGTCTTGCTATTGGTGCTATTAAAGATATCAACCGTCGTATGTCTATCGGTGAAGCGAAAGCTCGTCGTGCGAAGAAAGAGATGGTTGAAGCGAACTTACGTCTAGTAATTTCTATCGCGAAAAAGTACACCAACCGTGGTCTACAATTCTTGGATCTAATTCAGGAAGGTAACATCGGTCTGATGAAAGCGGTAGATAAGTTCGAATACCGTCGTGGTTATAAGTTCTCGACCTATGCAACTTGGTGGATCCGTCAGGCGATCACTCGCTCTATTGCTGACCAAGCAAGAACGATCCGTATCCCAGTACATATGATTGAAACGATCAACAAGCTTAACCGTATCTCTCGTCAAATGCTGCAAGAGATGGGACGTGAGCCTTCTCCTGAAGAGTTGGCAGAGCGCATGTTAATGCCTGAAGATAAGATCCGTAAGGTACTTAAGATTGCTAAAGAGCCTATCTCAATGGAAACGCCTATTGGTGACGATGAAGATTCGCACTTAGGTGACTTTATTGAAGATACGACGCTTGAACTACCTCTTGATTCAGCGACAGGCGAAAGCTTGAAGAACGCGACTCACGAAGTACTAGCAGGTCTTACAGCTCGTGAAGCTAAGGTACTGCGTATGCGTTTCGGTATCGACATGAACACTGACCACACGCTAGAAGAAGTGGGTAAGCAGTTTGACGTAACACGTGAACGTATTCGTCAGATTGAAGCTAAAGCGCTACGTAAGTTACGTCACCCTTCTCGCTCAGAGATCTTAAAGTCATTCTTAGACGAGTAGTCTAGTTATTGATATTGAGTAGCCGTTTTACATGGCATCTCAAATAGAAAAGCTGCCGAATCGGCAGCTTTTTTTTGCTTAAAATTAATGTTGGTAAACAAAATCAGCTGTATTAAACATTCTTACGAATCAAGTTTAGACCTTTCTTATTCAATGCTAAATTTCTGAATTAACCGCAAAAGTTCTATTCAGTTTAACTGCTAATATAAAAACTAACGCAATATTGATTAACAGATAGGCAGTCGTGCTGTTATAAGCAGTTTTTAGCAAAATCGCTGGTGACAAGCAGTTACAAACCTCGTATACTTCTTTCCGCTTTCGATAGTGACGACTATCTTAAGTCGGCCCCTTAGCTCAGTTGGTTAGAGCATACGACTCATAATCGTCAGGTCCACAGTTCAAGTCTGTGAGGGGCCACCAATTTTGATAAGCCGCTTAAAGAAATTTAAGCGGCTTTTTCATGCCTGTAATTTGACTGTCGAAACAAAAGCCGTAATCGTCATCAATTCATGCAGTTCAAGGCTACGGATACATTCCCCACAACCTAAATGATTTAAGCTCAAACGAGCCTCTGTCTAGTCCTAAAATAAAAAAGCCTACACAGTGTAGGCTTTAAATATGGCATAAAACTGTCCTGAGATTAGTCGATACTAATATCACCGTCTCTATGGTCATACATATCAGGCGTGGTATGCAGATTGCCTGCAAAGCCAGCTTTCTCTAATTGCCTACGAACCGCTTTAACCTGCTCAGCTGTAACCGGCTCTTTTCTATCACCTAAATAGTAACGAACGAAGCTAATAAGATTTGCCAGCTCAGTATCCGTCAATACATTTTGGAAGCTGGTCATCGGCATAAAATTACGTTCTTCATCTAAGTAGGTCGGTGACAGCCCACGTATTGTCACAGCAATTGTATTAAACGGATCACTGTGCATAATGATGCCGTTATTTAGCAGAGTTGGTGCAATCGGATCTCGTCCTTTACCGTCTTCACCATGACAAGCCCCACAAGTCTCTGCATACAATGAATAAGCATTGAATTGCTTATCAGCATAAGCTTCTTGGGTAAAACCCGTTGGGTTCAGTTGCTGTGTATCTGCTGGAATGGTGTTGTATTCATCGCCCACCAGCAAATACCGTGAGATGGTTTTAATATCATCACGCGTCATTAAACTCGTGCTATTTTTCACTACATCAGCCATACCAGCAAATGCAGAGCCTTTTGAAGAGTGCCCGGTATGTAAAAAGTCGGTTAGTGACTCCATATCCCAGCGGTCTTGATAAAGCTCTTTAGCGCTAATATCAGGCGCGTTCCAGCCATCAATTAAATTACCTTGGAATATCTTCTCAGGGATCAAGGCCTGAGCAAGATTACGCGGCGTATGACACTCGCTACAATGACCAAGTCCCATCACCCAATACTTACCCTGTTGCCACTCTTTTAACTCTTGCTCAGTTAATTCAACATGCTTAGGAGCCTCATAAGATAGCGGCGCTGTATCCATAAAGACCAAGTTCCAACCCAATAGTCCGGTACGAATATTCGATGGAAAGATCATCTCATTCTTATCATTTTGCCTCGCGACTGCGGTAATCGACTGCAAATAACTCCACAAATCCTGAGTGTCTTGCTCTTTTAAATATTGATACGAGGTGTAAGGCATTGCAGGGTAGAGATAACCATGACGGCCCTTTCCCTCATACAAGGCAGCCTTAAAATCGGCGTAATCATCACTGCCTATGCCTTCACTCACATGCGGGGTGATATTGGTTGAATATACGGTACCAAATGGGGTTTTAAATGGCAGTCCACCAGCAAAGCGCTCGCCACCTTCTGAGCTGTGACAGGCGACGCAATCACCGGCATTAACTAAATATTCACCACGTTTAACCGCTTCAGGATCAAGTGCTGCTAACCTCGCATCGCGTTCTAGACGCTGCTCAGTTATATAAGCGCCAACAGCTAAGATTTCGTTATTACTTAACTGCGATTCAAACCCAGGCATAAGATTATTTAGACCGAAATCAATGGTGTGTTTAATTTCTTCAATACTGCCACCATGCAGCCAAATGGCATCATTGAGTAAGGGCGCACCAATTTGCGTATTGGCAACCGTGCCATCGCCATGACAACTGGCACAATATTGAGTAAATATGCCTTTACCAAGATCAATCTTCACCTGTGGTGCATTTAAATTACGTCGCTCAGGCTGCAGTGAAGCAATGTAATAAGCCATCTTAGTTATTTGATCATCAGATAAAATACCTTTCCAGCCTGGCATTGCACCATGACGCCCCTTTTCTATCGAATGTAAAATCTCCGACTCGCTGCCTCCATAAAGCCACTCATTATCAACCAGATTTGGAAAGTGTTTTTGCCCTTGCGCATTACGGCGGTGACAAGCAGCACAATGAGTTTCAAATAATGATGCACCGCTATTGGTAATCACTTTATTTTTAGCCAGCGCCATTAAACTTTTATCATTTAATGGCGCCATTTCAATTTCTAAATCGGTTACAGGCGAGCTCAAAGCATCATCACTTTGCACCCAGCCCATTAAGCCATTCCAATTACCTAACCCCGGGTAGAGAACTAAGAAGATAACTGACATAACAAATGCGACTAGGTAAGAAATAAACAGCAATCTAGGAGGCGGCGCATCGTTTTCATCAATGCCATCAAAGGTATCAATGGTTTTATGTTCATCAGCACTGTGATTGTCACGCCAATACTTAATAATAACCAGCGCCATAAAACTAAGAAAAATAACGATGAATCCTACGACCCATACATTCCAGAAAACAGTCATATTAACGCTCCTGATCACTGGCTGTGTCTTGTCCTAAGCTTTGCAGATATTGAACCAAAGCCTCCCCTTTACTTACGCCTCTAACCGCAAGTCTCGCTCTTTCAATCTCGTTATCGGAGTATGGAACGCCTAATGTTTGCAGCGCCCGCATTTTGGCTTCAATTTCATCTCCAGTGAGCACCTGTTCAAATAACCATGGATAAGCAGGCATTAATGATGTCGGTACAACCTGTCTTGGATTTATTAGATGGATCCGCTGCCATTGCTCAGAGTATTTTCGGCCCAGATTCGTTAAGTCAGGCCCTGTGCGTTTAGACCCCCACAAATTAGGAAACTCGTAGATATCGTCTGCTTCTTTATTGGCTCTGCCATCACGCTTAACTTCAGGGTCTATGTTTCGTACCATTTGTGTATGGCAAACATGACAGCCTTCACTGATATAAACGTCACGCCCTGACACCTCAATTGCTGTTAATGGTTTAGCCAGCGAGTTAGCCCTAATTTCGTCAGTACGTACTAAGTTCGGTACAATTAGCACTACAATTGAGAAACTCGCGACAACCACAGTTGCGACAATGAGGATCACCAAAGATTGGGTAAAGTCTTTACTAAGCATCTTTACTACCCTCCACTAATTCAGTTGCAGTAACCGTCTTATATAAGTTAAATGCCATCAATAGCAGACCGAATACAAAGCATGCACCGCCAAAGAAACGTACAAACAACCAAGGGGCTTTAAAGTCCATAGCCTCAACAAAACTGTAGACAAGCGAGCCATTTTCTTGCTGAGCAAGCCACATGTAGCCTTCACCAATCCCTGCAACCCACAAGGCAATAGCGTATAGGGCAACACCTAGATGGGCTAACCAAAAGTGCCATTTAAGTAATCGCTGCGACCAGAGACCGTCCTTTCCCCAAAGCCTTGGAATGAAATAATAAAATACTGCTATACCTGACATTCCCACCCAGCCAAGCGCTGCGGAATGCACATGTCCAATAATCCATTCTGTGTTGTGAGCTAACATATTAAACCAACGGATTGCCAGCAATGGTCCCTCGAATGTCGCTAAGCAGTAATACAAAATAGCCGACATAAAGAACCACATGATGTAATCGGTTTTCAACTTGGCTTTATTCTGCAGTAGCGTCATCGCACTATTAAATGCACCTGCCCATGAGGGTAGCCACAAGATAAGTGACATAACAATACCGATGTTTTGCACCCACACAGGGACTGATGAGTAAACCAGATGATGGGTTCCCGCCCAAGTATAGAAACCGACTAGTCCCCAGAAATGAATAATCGACAAGCGATAGGAATAGATAGGACGTTCAGAGATCTTGGGGATGAAGTAATAGTTCATACCAATGATGCCAGCTGTTAATAAGAAACCTACCGCGTTGTGGCCCCACCACCACTGCACAATGGCATCTTGGGCACCTGCAAACACTGAGTACGACTTCATAAAGTAAGCGGGCAAGGCTAGATTATTGAGGATAAAAATCAGTGCAATAACGATGATAAACGCACCAAAAAACCAATTAGCGACAAAGATATGATGTACTTTTCGTTTCGCGATAGTGCCAAAAAACAGTACTGCATACAGTACCCAAACAATGACAATTAAGATGTCTATTGGCCACTCGAGTTCCGCATACTCTTTACTGGTCGTATAACCTAACGGCAAACTAATCAGCGCAAGCATAAGCACCAGTTGCCAGCCCCAAAACACCATCCAAGACAGGCTTCTGTTAAATAACCTTGTTTGACCCGTCCGCTGCACAATATACAAGGATGTACCCATCAAGATATTAACCACAAAGCCATATATCACCCCAGATGTGTGCAGGGGACGTAGACGGCCGAATTGAATATATTCAGAATCAAAATTAAGTGCTGGCCAATAAAGCTGGGCGGCTAATACCACGCCAATAAACATACCCGCTATCGACCAGCCAAGTGCTGCAATAATAAAATACCGAACGACTTTTACATCATAGTTATCAGTGCCTACTAGCATGCCCTACTCCTCTTCTTTTTTCGTGCCCAAAACCGAGTAATAGTAGGAGATGTCCTTCATATCCTGTTCGCTAAGTGTGTCAGCTTGCTGTTGCATCAAAATAGCTAAACCACTGGTGCGCTGTCTGGATTGATAATCTTTTAAAGAGGAGATCAAATACCCCATCTTTTGACCACGTAAATTAGGGTAAGGATCAATAGTAGATATGCCATCTTCACCGTGGCAGGTCATACAAACCTTGGCTTTCTCCTTGCCAATTTTAAAGCTGGGGTCATAGTCAGCGGCTGCAGCCGTTGTCCAAAATAGTAGTATTAATAGTAGGGATATTCGGTTCATAAGCAGTCTCTTATCTTCTTGTGCACCTTATTGAAACTAGTCGGTATAAATTGAATTGCCACAATTTGCGCAATTATTCACCTAATAAATTAGTACGTAATGAACAACGATTGAGTTCAATAATTATGTTTCCGACTTGGACAGCCCTTTGACCGAAATTAATATGCCTACTGAAATAGCGCATTTCATCTGCGATATTGATCTCACTAAAGCTAAAATTAACAATAATTAAGGCTGATATTTTTGTGACTTTTATCAAGTATATATCTGACAAGCTATGGGATATTTATGACTCAAATTAGCTTTATCAAACCTAAATTAGAGGTCTTTTATGGATTTTATAAGACATGTTCCCGCGCTATTTTCTTTAATAATGGGAATTGCTATTGTTGAGTGCTGCGTCATCATTTTTGGCGTAACCATAAAACGACTGCAAAATGTGTTTATAAAAACCTAAGCTCTACCTGTTTGATAAAGTCCGCTATAGCGGGCTTTTTTATGCGAGTAAAGCCTTGGTAAGGACGCCTCAACCAGTATTCAATAACAACTATGCCGATTCACAAACTTGATTTACTCACAGCAATACAGCGCCTATATTTAAAGTAAGCAATCAATCCCTAAACAAGCCAATAAAAGCCTTTATCGACACAGCAAAACTAGGGATATAGGAGGGTGTTATGCGTAGCAAACAAATCCTTTGCCCAACTGACTTTTCAGAAACGGCATCACATGCAATAAGTTACGCAATTGAAATGGCAAACTTATATGAAGTAGGCGTCCGTCTTTTACACGTAGTCGACAAACCCTTTGGCGATAAACACACTCGTGTATTGGCAGAGACGCAAGATGAGCTCAACGAGAGAATGGAAAAACAAGCCGCAATAGAAATGCAACAGTACATTGACTCTATGGATGAATACTTCCCTTTTGAAAGTGCTATTTGCCATGGTCATCCTGTAGAGCAGATCTTAGTAACCGCGAAAAATATGGATGCAGGCATGATAGTGATAGCTAGTCATGGACGTACTGGCTTAAACCATTTTCTGAACCCAAATACTGCAGAAAAGGTCGTTAACAAAGCACACTGCCCAGTATTAGTTGTTAAATAAGACACTAACTATTTATTTAACTTAGTTTGGGTTTATGGATTTAGCTTAAGGGGCGCTGGCTCGCCCCTATGATTCAATGACCGTATTAAACCGACATACAGATATATTTCATCTCTACGTACTCTTCAATCCCAAACTTAGAGCCTTCACGCCCCAGACCCGATGACTTGATGCCACCAAAGGGAGCAACCTCGGTTGAGATTAATCCCGTATTTACACCTACCATGCCATACTCTAATGCCTCGGCCACTTTCCAGACTAATGAGATATCGCGACCATAAAAATAGGCCGCTAAGCCAAACTCGGTGTCGTTAGCCTGCTGGATAACATCATCAACATTAGAAAACTTAAACAGTGGCGCTAATGGGCCGAAGGTTTCTTCTTTAGCAACCAACATGGTTTTATCGACATCAGTAATAATAGTAGGCTCGAAAAAGTGGCCGCCAATACTGGCAAGCTTACCGCCAGCAAGCAGCTTAGCGCCTTTTGATAACGCATCATCTAGATGAGATTGCACCTTAGCGACGGCATCAGCATTAATAAGCGGGCCGGTTGTAACACCCGGTTCAGTTCCCACTCCGATGTTGAGTTTAGCCACTGCCGCAGCAAGCTTGCTAGCAAACGCGTCGTAGACTTTATCTTGCACATAGATTCGATTAGCGCAGACACAAGTTTGGCCAGCATTACGATATTTTGCGATCATTGCACCTTCAACGGCGGCATCAATATCGGCATCATCGAACACGATAAAAGGCGCATTGCCCCCCAATTCGAGCGACATTTTTTTAAGTGTAGGCGCGCACTGTTGCATCAGCTTTATCCCTACTGGCGTCGAGCCAGTAAACGATAACTTACGCACAGTGGGGTTAGCACATAGCTCATTACCTATCGCTACCGCATCACCTGTAACCACATTAAATACGCCTTTAGGAATGCCAGCTCGTTCGGCTAATTCAGCCAGAGCCAAAGCAGTAAAAGGAGTTTGCGGTGCTGGCTTAACCACCATAGTGCAGCCCGCGGCTAATGCCGGCGCGGCTTTACGGGTGATCATCGCTGCAGGAAAGTTCCAAGGTGTAATGGCAGCCGTTACGCCAACGCTTTGCTTAATTACCATCAAGCGCTTATCAGCCTGGTGACCAGGAATTGTGTCGCCGTATATACGCTTGGCTTCTTCGCTAAACCATTCAATAAAAGATGCCGCGTAAGCAACCTCTCCTTTAGCTTCGACGAGCGGCTTTCCTTGCTCTGTTGTCATTAACAAGGCTAAATCATCTTGGTGCGCTAACACTAATTCAAACCAACGAGTTAACTTACTACTGCGCTCTTTTGCAGTTAATGCCCGCCATGCAGGCAGTGCTGCTTCAGCAGCATCAATTGCCGCTTTAGTTTCATCTGCTCCCATGACTGGTACAGAGCCTATGACATCAAAAGTTGCTGGGTTAGCAATATCTATCGTGCTTTGATTATTTGCATCACACCATTGACCATTGATGTAACATTGCTGACGTAGCAAATTTATATCATTAAGCTGCATGGGCGTTCCTTTATTTGATAACACAATCAGTAAGTTTTCGATAACTGGCAACAAAAATACTTGCAACACTGAGGTTGCCGAACCATTAGGACTCCTAAGAAGAGCATTTGTTCCTGTAAACTTCACCCTGCAAAACCGTCAAACTCAGGTCATTGCGAGTAGCTACCCTGTAATGCTTCTTGCAACTGACGATAAGAATTGTGCTCTTCCATATCAGGAGTTAACCCCAAGCTTGCTGCTAATGCCAG
This sequence comes from Shewanella sp. 10N.261.52.F9, assembly GCF_041471165.1. NCBI lineage: Bacteria > Pseudomonadati > Pseudomonadota > Gammaproteobacteria > Alteromonadales > Shewanellaceae > Shewanella > Shewanella sp. 10N.261.52.F9. The sequence continues at coordinate 15,547 of NZ_JBFRNX010000012.1, read as the reverse complement.
TAATTCAGACTTATAACGTGCAAGAGAGGCCTCGTCATCAGTCATGATGGCAAGCTCAGCAAAGTCACCGACTCCAGCTAAGGTATCAACCGTGATATGAAACTCACCTAAAAAGTAGATACTGCGAGTCTTATGTAACTCTAAAACCCGCTCAAATCCCATTGTAAACAGCATGCTTTTAGCTCTATCACTGTCGCTAATATCGACCGCTTCGCAGCGATCCTTTTCAGGCCCTTTAACGATCCACAATTTAATGCCGGATGGCTGCATCTCTCGAATACATACACTCTTACGTTGCGTACCCAAAGTGTTACTCGGCATATCAAAGTAGCAATCATACTCTGCATTATCTTCAAGCATGACTTCAACGGCTAACAGCTTAAGCTTTTGTAAAAAATCGATTTTAGACTTCAGTCGATACTTAAATTCAACTTCATATTTACCAACAAAATGAGCCATTGTTATTACCGCTAAGCCAGATGAATGTAGTCAAAGAGTATACGCCGATAACACCATTAAAAACTGCTAAGTCTTCTAGAAAAATGGCTGAGAAATCAAATTTCTCAGCCATTTAGATAAGGCCATAATATCTTGTCTAACTCTTGTCTAACTAAGGCTATTAAACTTTAGCCACACTCGTTATGAACTGTCGCTATTTGAGCGGTTGCTCTGTAATAATTTCCGCCGCTACTTTACGCCAGCTTTGGCTCAGCTGCGTATGCTGCCTTTGGCGTTGGGGGAAAGTTTCAGATAAGTTTTCGAGGAGTTTGGCTTGTTTTTCACAAATCTCAAGCCAGCGATGCGCATTCGATATCGGCATAAAGTGTTTTCCCTAACCGTTTATGTTAACTATTAGCAGCGTTGATCCATTTAACGCCTCCACATTAAGGTAACGTGGATAGAATAAAAATTCCAATCTCGCGACATTGCCCTCTTTAAAATAATCAACCTGAGTAGTATCTTAACTTTAGGGCTTAAAGTGATTTAACGAAAAGGAAAGCGCATGACCCCAACCCTACTTAAAATTATTTTTATCGCCATAGCCATTTTTATTATCTACAAGCTGATTTTCAGCGGTAAAAAAGGTTTAACAGTGTTTGAGATGCACTTTAAGGATGGTCGCCTCACATCCCACAAAGGTAAGATTCCTGACAAATTTGCCAAAGAGTGCCGCTCCATTGCCAAATCAAATAAGCTGACTTGTACGGTTAGGGCTGAAAAACTTAATGGTGTGCGCCTGCATGTGTCTGCGAATGTCAGTGATGCACTGACACAGCGCATTAGAAATGTATTTCCATTTGAGTATTACGATAAGAAGCAGGTTGATAACAGCCGCAAAACATCATAAATGCTATAAAAGACCATTCAGTTCAAGGTTTGATATAGCCTTGAACTGATTCTTTTTAGTAAACCGGCTCACTATTCAACTTTAGATATCACCAAGGTGACCTCAGCCATGGTGATGCCGAACTTATTAATGTCACTACGATTGATTATCGTGTTGTCATCGATTAAAAACATCCAATCATCAAAGGTCACTTGGTACTCGGTGTCATCCACAGGCAACATCATCTCGTATTCCCATTGCAGCGCCATGCCCACAGCCTGCCCCTTCGCTTCGCCTAAAATATCATTTGCCGTACCAGAGTATTTGCCGTTACCAAGATCGGTGATGTTCCAAATCCTTATTTGCTTTTCGCCGTCATCGTAAATAAACCACTCTTTAATTTCACCTTGATTACCTTGCCAACTAGCCAGCATATCAACAGTAAAACGCCTAACGACCTTGCCACTGTAGTCTTGCACTGTGCCATGGGCTGTGAGCTTTCCGTCAAAGAACTGCTTTAAATCAAGATCCGGCGTTGTACCTTGATAATCATTAATATCGGAGCTTGAGCAGGCCGTTAGCAACAATAACACCACTGCGGCCATACCGTGTTTGACCTTAATTAACAGTCGCATGCAAGCTCTCCTAATAATTGTTTTCTCAGTTCTGGACGGCTGGTTGATTCAGATAACCAAATCGCTAAAAAGTCTTCACTAAAGCCTTTAGGCATCGGATCCGATAACGGTTCACCATTAAAGTAAAATTGGCTCACACCCGAGACCAATACTCGTAGAGTCAGCTTGTCCCCCTCACTCACGTCAGGCCAAATAGACTTGATGGCAGCGAGCCATTTTTGTTGGTTCTGTTCACTCACACCTAAATGCTGCCACTGATCTAAGGTGGCTTCGACTAAGCGTTTACTCGGAATATCTTGGTAGTATTCGATATCTAACACTAACGGTGACTCGCCTTGCTTATAGTCACCGTCTAACGTGAGTAATTTGGCGCGATACAGTGCAAACCACCACCATTGCATTTCTCCACGACCAACTTCTTTAAAGTCATCTGGCTGATACTGAGATAGCGCCTTGTAGGTTGTCGACATCTCTTCTGAAGGGCCTACTTGAGAACTTGTTGCTTGAAGGTCAACACCCTCGCTCGATGAAGAAACGATATGTGTCGATTCATCAATCAGCTGCTGAACAATCTTCGCCTCAGCTGAAACTGTTGACGCAAACAGAATCGCCAGCACACTGATCATGAATTTTGCAGCACCTAGAGTTACCACGCGAACAAATGATGTAACACGCATAATTTATCCCTATCGTCATCAGCTAGGTCTACAGCTGAGGCCGACTAACATTAACAAACATGGGAAACATTACGAGCCAAACGAAGAACAGGATCAATGCGCTGTAGAATAATTCTAACGGCAACACTACCGCTTCAAAACGCGCCCCTGCCAAGTAACTTAAACAGCCAAAGATGCCGCCAAGCAAAGCATTAAACTGCCAATTTAGTTTATGGGCAAAGCCTAAACTGTAGCGTAATGAAATAGCAAAGTGGCACCATATCAATAACAGCCAAAAAGGAAACTGCTGAAATTGAAACACCCCCGCTAACATTAAGGCACTATCGAAGGCAAATCCAAATATAGCGACCTTAAGCATCAAGCTTAAATCCTGGCGCACTTCGCTAGACAAGCCAAAGTGAACCAACAATAGCGGTATAGTCAGCCACAAGGATGAGTTTAAATACAAGATAGATAGCCACCAAACCGCTTGAAACATTAGCAGATTGATGACTATCAAGTGCTGCTGCGCAAACTTAACCAAGCGATTTGGCATCATGCTAACTCCAGAAATCACAGAACACTCTCGACTAGCTATTATGCTGCAAGCGATATTGTGGACGCACTGCGACTAAATGCACGGTACTGGTGGTTCTTTCCAAAAAGCCGCCTTCACAGTAGCTTAAGTAGAACTTCCACATGCGAATAAAGTCATCACCGTAACCAAGCGCTTTTATCTTAGGTAGCGCCGCATCAAAGTTATCGTGCCAGTCTTTCAGCGTTTTAGCATAATCAAGCCCCATATCATCAACCGACCAAGTAACAAAGTCAGTATGCTTAGTAAGCTCATTGGTCATACGTGTCACCGAAGGCAGACAGCCACCGGGGAAGATATAGCGTTGAATAAAGTCTGCCCCCTTGCGGTAGCTGTCGTAACGTTGATCGGCAATAGTGATGGCTTGGATCAATAAGCGGCCATTAGGCTTAAGCAAATTCTGTAATTTTTTGAAAAATCCCGGTAAGTATTCGTGCCCTACCGCTTCAATCATTTCAATCGACACCACGCGGTCATATTCACCGGTTAAGATGCGGTAGTCATCTTTGAGTAAAGTCACCGAATCTTGCAGCCCTTCTTCGGCCACCCTAGCCACCGCGTAGTCATATTGCGCATCAGAAATCGTAGTCGTGGTGACGTTAACGCCGTAATGTTTAGCGGCGTAAATAGCTAGCGCGCCCCACCCAGTTCCCACCTCTAATAGAGTTTGCCCAGGAGTTAAATCTAGACGTTCACAAATCGTTTTTAACTTGTGTTGCTGCGCCTCATCAAGAGACGCACCGCTGTGTGGATAAAGCGCACTTGAATACAGCATCTCTTTATCTAAAAACTGCTGGTACATTTCATTGCCCAGATCATAGTGGGCCAAGATATTACGCTTAGAACCAGCCTCTGTATTTCGGTTAAACAGGTGAGTCAAGCGGCTAAAAGGCGCCGTCAACCAAGATAGCTTTTGCTCAAGCTTATCTAATAACGGCAAATTGCGCGCAAATAGCTGCACCACTTTGGTTAAGTCAGGGCTGGTCCAATGGGCTTGAATATAAGCTTCGCCCGCACCAATCGAGCCAGATAAGAGTATTTGTCGATAAAAACGGGGATTATTAACGATTATCGTGGCGTGTAAGTCAGACTCTTTACGGCCAAACTCATAACTCTTATCACCATCGATAAGGCTTAAATGGCCTTCAGCCAAGCCTGGCAATGCGCTGAGCAATAACTTTCTCGCCAAACTGTCAGGTAGACGCTCTGTGGCCAGATTATTTTTAGTGGTTATATTTTCCATTATCTTTTCTCCGCTGGCTTACCTGGATGCCCAACAAAAGGCACACGTTTTATAAATAGTTTAAGTGCTTGCCAATAAATACCCTGAACGATTTTAAGCGTCATCAAGGGAAAACTAATCAGCATTGATTGCAAACTTTTGGCGCTCATCTCACGTTTGAATAAACATAAATTGGCATCAAATAACTTCTGCGTGTTGCGGTTCTCAATACCTACCCTCACTTCACTACTTGGCGCTTTCACTCGCCAAACGTATTTCATATCAAGATCCATAAAAGGCGAAACATGAAACACTTTATCTGTTGGCTGAGTATGCTCAAGATTGACCAAGTAATAGTGACGTTGATTCCAAGGCGTGTTACTCACCTCGGCCAATAAATACTTAGGCTGAACACCCTGATAACAAAAAAAGCAGTTTATCGGGCTAAAATAGATGCCAAAGTGTCTAACTTGCCCCACAAATACCACGCGATTACAGCCTGCTTCTGCACCTAATTCTGCTGCTTTGTTGAGTACTTTTGTCTTTAAATCTTGCTGCTGTTTGCCACAGTTTGCTAAATAATCTGTTTGCTCAAATCGCAATGGCGCAAAACCCTTTGAAGAAAATACCCAACTCACCTCTTCTAATCGTTCTAGCTCATCGAGATCGATGCCCAACATTGCCATTTGATAATCGAAACTGTGCTTAGTCGGGCTATAGCGGCGATGCATTACCTTGCCGCTATACACGCCGCTAACAAATGGTTCACCCTTTAACGGTGCTTGTGTCATAAACGCATTCCAAAGGCTTCACACACATCAAATGCACTGTGAACACCATCTTCATGAAAGCCGTTATACCAATACGCCCCAGCAAAATGGGTGTGGTTAACACCGGAGATTAATTGTCGTTGTGACTGAGCTTGTAAGCTTTGCTCATTAAAAACCGGATGCGCATAATTAAATGTACGTAATACCTTGTCAGGTGAGATCAACTCAGATTGATTTAACGTCACACAAAATGTTGGCGTGCCAGCTGGCAGGCGCTGCAAAATGTTCATGTTATAAGTCACAGAAGCTTGTCGCTGAGTATTACCATCTAGGCGATAGTTCCAGCTTGCCCAAGCCGCTTGCCGCTTTGGCATTAAGCTTTCGTCTGTGTGGAGCACCACTTCATTATTTTGATAGGCAAGCTTACTCAGCACTTGCTGTTCGTCGGCGGTGGCGTCTTGTAACATCGCCAGTGCTTGGTCGCTATGACAAGCCAAAACAACTTCATCAAACTCTTGCCACTCACCTTGGCTTATCTGTAATTGCGCGCCGCTGTTAGTGCGTTTAATGGCGGTTACTGGGCTGTTTAAATGAATCGATTGTTTAAAAGGAGCGATTAAGTCAGGAATATAACTTCGCGAGCCTCCCTCAAGCACATACCACTGGGGTCTATCTGCGATATTGAGTAAGCCGTGATTTTCAAAAAACTGGATAAAGAAACGCAGTGAGAAAGCCCGCATATCGTCAATACTAGATGACCAAATGGCAGCGCCCATTGGCAGAATATAATGTTCACTAAAGAAGTCACTAAAGCCTTCGGTATCGAGCAGTTCACCCAAGGTTTGGTATTGATAGTTATCCGCCGAAAAAGCCTGCTTACAAAGCTTGTTGAAACGTAAAATTTCCCGAATAAACAACCAGAATCTAGGTCTGAATAAATTACGTTTTTGTGCAAAAAGGCTAGATAAAGTATTGCCGTTATACTCAAGCCCAGTTGTTGCATTGTGCACACTAAAACTCATCTCAGTGGCTAAGGCCTTAACGTTAAGACGCGCTAATAGCTGCTCAAATCTAGGATAAGTACGGTCATTAAACACGATAAAGCCAGTATCAATAGCGTACTCTTTACCCGCCACTTCCACATCAACTGTAGCAGTGTGTCCACCTATGTAGTCATTGGCCTCAAAGACAGTGACATCGTGTTTTTGCGATAAAATATGTGCGCTAGTTAAGCCTGAGATCCCGGTACCGACAATCGCTATTCTTTTGCGCTGCTTGCTGTTTTCAACGATATTCATGGGCTCACCTTTTGTTTTTCTTTAGTGCTGGCTTTTTTATCTTTAGGTTGTTGCTGATTGCTTTTTGACTGGCTACTTTGCAGCTTTTCTTTGACGGGTAAATCTAATGCACCGTCTTCAATCTGACTAATGTCATCAGGCTCTTTTGCACCGCTTAAATGCTCCCAAATACCACGTGGTAGTAACGCAATAAACTTCAATAACAGAGTGAAACGCTTGGGAAAATGGATCTCTCTAACGCCTTTATGCAAGCCTTTACGAATTGCATTTGATGCCTGTTCACTACTTTGCTGCATCGGCATTGCAAAATCATTTTTATCAGTAAGTGGCGTTTTAACAAACCCAGGACAGATAACGCTGACACCAATGTCATGGGGCTTCAAGTCAATCGCTAAGCTCGATGCTAAATACTGCACTGCAGCCTTTGAGGCGCCATAAGCCTCTGCTCGAGGGAATGGTAGATACACAGCGCTGGACCCCATTAATGCCAGCCTACCGCCCTTGGCAATGAGCGGCGTGAAAGCCGATAAACAGTAGCCCATGGCAATAAGATTAGTACGGATCACGCGCTCAAACAGCTCGCCGTCAAAGTTAACCGCGTCATTGATATACTCACAACTTCCGGCATTTAAAATCACTAAATCTAGCGGTGCAGAAAGCTTAAGTTTGACGATAGCAACCTGTGCTTTAAGCTCGTCATTATCCGTGATATCAAATACCAACTGTTCAGCACCTTTAAGCTGCGATAGGGCTTGCTGATTACGACCACAAGCAAATACCTGCCAGCCTTCAGCGATATAATCTTGAGCCAGCTGCAAACCAATACCGGAACTAGCACCTGTGATAAGTACGCTATTTTGCTGCTTACTGATTAATTTTGCGGTATTCATCGTGATGCCTTTGACTTAACTAGCTTGACCAAGCTTCCTACTAAAGGAATATGTTCGTACAACATGGTTCCGAGGTCGAAAAAGTCCTGATGCTGATAAATTTTGTTGTTTAGCCCAAGAATGCTAACGCCTTCAACAGTAATATCCTCGCCGGCATTGAGCTTCGAGTGACTAAATACCATGGTCCACTTAAGGGTTGCAGCACCTTGTTGATGGATAACCTGATGAATATCAAAATCAATTGACGCCACATTCTGATAAAGATTGGCAAAATAATGGGTTAGAGCGGGTAGACCTGAGACATGATGTAGCGGATCGCTAAATTCGATGTCATTACTGTAAACCTGAGCAAGTAGGTGCAAATTGTCCTTATTGAGGTGTTGATACAGACGAATGAAGCTATCTATCAGTGCTTTTTCCTGCATCACTTGTGCTTGCGACGGTTTGTCACTTGATGGCTCATAGTCGCCTTGAGTCTCACTCAAAGATGACAAGTCTGTGGTTAATCGTTCTGCGCTAGCTGTCATCCGAAAATCTCCTTGTCTAAATCCACACTACTGTCGCTACGTACTTGCTGAGCATTGACGCTTCCTTTCTTCATCGCTGACAAAACATCTATCGCGCGCATTCTGGCAAACTTATGGTCCACTATAGGAGAAGCATAGTCCGTTTCAACAAAAAGTTGTGCTTGAGTGGGTATTTTAAGCTTATGAATTAACTTCAAATCTACCTGTTCAAGCTCTGGTAAGTAGGTACGGATAAATGCGCCGGTTGGATCAAATTTTTCGCACTGTGAAATCGGATTAAATACTCGAAAATAGGGCTGAGCATCACAGCCTGTTCCTGCTGACCATTGCCAGCCACCATTATTAGCCGCTAAGTCGCCATCAATTAGTTTTTGTCTGAAATAGCGCTCGCCCCAGCGCCAGTCGACCAGCAAATGTTTAGTCAAAAAACTCGCAGTCACCATACGTAGACGATTATGCATCCAACCCGTTTGGTTTAACTGTCGCATGGCAGCGTCCACTAACGGGTACCCTGTACGACCTTCACACCAAGCTTGAAACTCCCGAGGGTTATTGCGCCATTTGATTTGGTCGGCCAAGGCATTAAAGTTGGCACTTTTAGATAACTTGGGAAATGCCACCAGCAAGTGACGATAAAACTCACGCCAAATCAATTCGTTTAACCAGCAGCGCCCAGGACTTTCGTCATGCACTAACGCATCAGGATAGTGACTTAACAGCACTTGCAAACATTGACGAGGACTAATGATGCCTACAGCGAGATAAGCTGAAAGCTGGCTAGTGCCATCAATCGCAGGAAAATCTCGACTCGCTTGATAATCTGCCACTTTATCTTTTGCAAATTGACGTAGCTTGGCATGTGCAGCCAGCTCACCGACCGGCCAGCGGCGGCTACTGGATTTTTCGCAATCAAACTCAACATAGTTTGGCATTGGTAATGGCGTAGCTATCGGCTCTGGGCGGGCTAAAGTTTGGATTGGAGCTTGCTTTGCTATCTCACGCCACTTTTTAGCAAAAGGCGTAAATACCTTATACATTTCACCCGACAAGTTGAGCACGGATAAAGGCGGTAAAAAACAATGTTGCTGACTAAGCTCAAGATCGACTCCAGCCTCAATGACGGCGTGATCTCGACGCTGCTCATTACACTCTGGCTCGCTAGTGGCAAACACCTTAGCAATCTGCCAATAGTTGATGTATTTCGACAGCAGTGCAGGCATCGCCTCAAAGTCTTCCGAGTGACAAATATCCAGCGGGATCCCAAGCTCTGCCAGCTCTATAGCAAGTTGATTAACCTGCCTTTCTATAAAGTCTAACTGAATGGGCGCGGCGTCATGTAATGTCCACTGCTCAGGCGTAACAAAGAATATTGCCCGCACAACGCCTTGATGCTCTGTAGCATACTGGCAAGCAGCCGCTAGACTTTGGTTATCATCAATGCGCAGATCATGTCTAAACCACACAAGCGTATTGCCATTCGTTGAGTCAGTATTTGGCATCTTGTTTTCCTTCCTCAGCTTCTTCAGAGACAATTTCTTGAGAGGTATTTTTTATAGCGTTATTTTCGTTGGAGATTATGGTTTTTGCTGGAGTTCCAATGCCACACTGCATCAGGAGTTTTGGTATGTCGTATTGAGCCATTCCTAATGCTTGATTAACCATTTTGGCGTAACTACCAACCAGAAAAACGTCAGCATTTGCACTAGCAATAAACTCTTGTAATACTTGGGTTTGCGTTGCAGTTAATTGTGGCTGCGCCACTAAAAATACTTGGCTACAGTTGAGTCGCTGCACGATAAAACTTAGCTCACTAACATTGGTGATTTTTATAAGGTTATGATTAACGTGGTAGGCAGATAACTCGGCAGAAACAAGCAACGCATTGCTTGGTTTCCCCCCCAGAAAATCAACCAGCAACGAAGGCTTTTGAGCGTCGCCTTGCAGTTGAGCCAAGCGCCGTTTGGCGACACGAGCTGACAATTCTTCAACAACCCAAGTTTCAATACTAGATGCATCGGGACGTCCCAGTAGCAAGCCTTCGAGTCCATTTAGCCAAGGCCAATACAGACCATTTTTTAGTACTGAAAACGGATACAGGCCTGAAAGCTCGGTAAGCTTACCGTTGAGAGCGGTGGCATTAAAATCGAGACAAGATTGATTTAAATATTCAATATGATCTAACCAAAGGTTTTGCTCTTCTACACTTAAGGCTTGTTTAGCTAAAGGCTTTACCGCAGCTTTTGTCTGCGAAGCTTTAAGCAGTGGCTTCACTTTGCTAATGGCCACACCTTGGTTTAGCCAAAACAGGATCTCTTCAATTTGGGCTAAATGAGACTCGCCGTATAACCTGTGTCCTTTTGGGGTTCGTTTAGGGACAACTAAACCAAAGCGTCTTTGCCAAGCCCTTAAGGTCACCGGGTTAACCCCTGTTCGCAGGGCAGCGTCTCCAATAGTTAACCATATTGCTTCATCTTCAGCCTTATCCATGCAGTACTCCTCGTCAGAAATCAAACAATATGCCTAATAGGCATAACGAAGCTTGAGCTCTTGAGGATGCGGGTTAAGATACACTTGGTTCTCAATGTAAGGCGTTGGAAACTCACGCAGATAATGGTTAATCAGCGTCATCGGCACTAAGATTGGTTGCAGTCCTTGGTTGTATTTAAGGATTGATTCAGCAAGTTCCGCTTTTTGCGGACTTGATAAATGCTTTTTAAAATAACCTTGGATATGCTGCAGCGCACTTGTGTGATTTTTACGGGTCGCTTTAATCTTTAAGATCTGCATAAAGCCGGTAAAATAAATGTCTGCAATCTTTTCTAGATCGCCGCTCATATCCGCGAGCAAAGGGCCTAGTTCGCGATATAACTTTGGATTGTGTGCCATCAGCATGTATTTGTAGCGCGCGTGGAAATCTAAAATATTACTCTTGGTTAAACCTGACGCTTTTAGCATGTGCCAATCATGGTAGGCATAAACTCGGGTGAAAAAGTTTTCACGGATAGGTAGATCATGTAAACGCCCTTCTTCCTCAACTGGAAGCAGCGGGTAACGCTCCATCAATTTTCGAGCATAAACACCAATGCCCGATTTCCAGCCATTGTTAGTGCCATACTTGTACTCAGTAACTCGCTCCATGCCACAGGTTGGCGACTTAGCACATAAAATGTAGCCTCCTAAGAAATCTAACTGCGCGACTTTTTTATCACTAAACTCATTGAGTTTGTCGGTAACATCAACCGAACCATCGGCACTTTTGACAAAGATAATATCGCCATCTTTTTCAAGACGGATTGATTTACGCGGCGCTCCCATGCCTATGGCCATTTCAGGACACACTGGCACATAATCGAAATGTTCGGCTATCTCTTTGCGGCAATAACTTGAAGCCTTATGACCACCGTCAAAACGCACTTTCTCGCCGAGTAAACAGGCACTAATACCGATCTGGATTTTATCTGGATTAAATTGGCTCATAGTCATAATACTCCCTTATAGAATGTTCAATACGCCACATACTTGTACAAGGATCACTTTTTTGTACAAGTTTTAATTTAGTCCAAATTCAAATCGCTTTCTAGTTGTTTTTAAACATAAAAAAAGCCAGTTTAGAACTGACTTTTCAATGTATTAATGAATAAAACGCTTATCGTGTTTTATTGGCAAACCGCTCTAATCCCCACACCAGAAGAATACCGCCGCACATAGCAATAACCGCATATAACAGTAGTGATGGCTGACCGGTGATTTGCTCATACTGCATAGGAGACAAGACACGCTCATCAAGTGGTACCATTTCGCCTTTAGAGTTTTCACGGAAAGTCAGTACTTCTTTCCATGGCCAGATTTTACCGAGTGTACCCAGCATTAATCCGGTTAAAAAGACTAACGTTGCATCGTGGAACTTACGCAGCAACGCCGATAATACATGGCTAAAACAAAGGATACCGATCGCAGCACCCGCGGCAAATGTTGCCATAATGCCCAATTCAAAGTTTTTAACCGCACCGATTACTGGGGTATATAAGCCCAGTAATAACAAAATAAAACTGCCAGAAATACCGGGTAAGATCATTGCTGTAATCGCGATACAGCCACCTAAGAATACATTTAAGTAAGTCATCTCAAGCGCAATTGGGTTGAGCATGGTGATGCCCCAAGCAAACACTACGCCTAAAGCAAATAAAGCTAAACGCGCGAAAGTGATGCCTTTAACCTGCTTAAGCATATGGATGACTGAGATGACAATTAAACCAAAAAAGAACGACCACACAGGGATTGGATGAGTGTCGAGTAAATAAGTGATTAGCTTGGCTAAGGTCAAAATACTCGTCAAGATCCCACCAAAAACACAGACTAGAAATGGACCATTAATATGCATAAATGCCGCTTTAATGCCTTTTTCTTTAATCACTCCAAATAAAGACGGATTAATCTTCTTAATGCTTTCAAGCAGTGGGTCTAAAATCCCAGCGATAAATGCGATTGTACCGCCTGATACACCTGGGACCACATCTGCAGCGCCCATTGCCATCCCCTTGAGGTAGGTCTTTAAATAATTCACTTTATTCCTTAATTTACTGAGATGTTTTAATCGGCCGAAATTATACGTGCCACTTCCTCTAAAAAGAAATGAAATACAGTTTATACCAATCAGTATAAGAAGTTGATCTACTCAGAGCGTTTTTTGGGCAAACTAATTCAAGGCGAATAACTGAAAGAATGGTTAGTCCCTTGTGAAGTTGTTCAACGAAGAAGTAGGCAGCCAAAAACGCTCCAGAATGGCGAGTTTTAGCGGCTCTGATACTGCGTTAACGAGCTTAAACGTAGAATAACTATGCTCTTCACTCGCTGCGAGCTGCATGGATGCAGCGAATGACATTAAAGCAGGAGCACTTAATGACCTTGTCTCAGTGCCGCTAAACTCTCGCTGAGCGACCAAATCTTTATACTGATTGGTATTTATTTTCTGCACACAGAATAATCGATGCTAGCAATCAATGTTAATTCAATGTTAACCTCATCCGACCAGTTGCACGACTATTTATAGTTCCAACTTTGAATAGGATACGAGCCGTAAGCTCACAACAGCGAATAACCAAAGGACAAACAGCAGATGAGCAATACTAATAATAAGCCCACTAAAGTCATGTCACTGTATAACCGAGTCACCAAGCTGCCTTTTGGCAACAAGATTTTTTCAAAAATGGTGAGCCGTATGGCGCCTTATTTCGCAACAGTAAAACCCATGATTAGTGAATTAAATGTGAATCGCTGTGTGTGCTTAATCAAAAAACGTAAAGCGGTACATAACCACATCCAAACTGTACATGTGATTGCTATCTGTAACGGACTAGAAATGGCGATGGGTGTGATGGCTGAAGCGTCTATTCCTAACCATTTAAGGTGGATCCCTAAAGGCATGAGTGTTGATTATACCGCTAAAGCTGGCAGCGATATCACCTGTATTGCCGAAGTGAAACCTGAGCAATGGGTGCCCGGTGATATGCTGGTTGAAGTTAACGCTTATGACACCGACGGCGTAGTGGTTGTGAAAGGAACAATCAAGCTGTGGATCTCTGAAAAACCAGCGAAAATATCAACCTAGAGTAAGCATGGTCACTTGCTAATAAAAATATCACTTGTCGGTTAGCGGATTCCTGCTATTATTTCGATTATTATAGAAACATATTTATTGGTTGAGAGTTAGCATATGGATACTGAAATTGCAGCAAAAGCTTTAAAAGAGCTAGGCCACCCCACCCGCCTGACGTTATTTAGATGTTTAGTTAAAGCTGGCCATAAAGGCTTGCCTGTTGGGCATTTGCAAGAAAGCTTACAGATCCCTAATTCAACTCTATCGCACCATCTAGCAAGCTTAATGTCGGCAGGTTTAGTTAAACAACACCGTGAAGGTCGAGTATTACACTGCATTCCTCAGTTTGATTGCTTAGAAGGGCTTATTCAGTTTTTACAAGAAGAGTGCTGCTCAGACGAGTCTTGTTAATTATCCTAAATCTTAGATACATATCTAACGCGGGTGAGCCATCACACATGAACCATTGCGCATGGCCCATTCGCTGAATGCATATACTCTGTTATCGTATCAATCACTATTAAAGCTAACATAAATGTCGCAAATCGGTGTTATAGAGAGTTGGGATGATGCCAAAGGCTTTGGCTTTATCCGCTGCAATAATCTCAAACAGCAGGTATTTATCCATATCTCCGCATTTAATACTAAGCTCAGACCTGTTGCAGGTGACTCAGTAGAGTTCGACCTATTCAATAAACGCGGTAAAGTGCATGCTGAAAATGCTCGCTTACTCAAATCCAGTGCTACAAAAAAGATAGCTCAAGGCAAAAAGGCCAAAGCGTCCGATAAAATCAAAACCTCATCTAACCCGCTAATACTCCTTATCGCAGTCAGCTTTATTGGAGTATTCGCTCTGGCTTACTCATTAGCAATTTTGCCGCTATGGCCATTTGTGTATATCAGCATAATCAGTCTGATGACTTTATTGACCTTTGTATGGGATAAACGTGCCGCCAGAAACAACAGCTGGCGCATAAGCGAAGCAAGATTGCACCTATTAAGCTTACTCGGCGGTTGGCCAGGAGCATTACTGGCGCAGCAATGGCTAAGACACAAATCAGCTAAAGGTCGCTTTAAAGTCATACTTTGGTTAGCCATTATTAGCAATATAACCATCTGTGCAGGCTTAGTTTATTTCGCTGAGCAACAGCAGCTGATAAATATCAACTTGGCTTAATATTTACAATGCTGGCTCAGATTTACCTATGGTGAGGGATTCGCTATTATTAGCGGTCAAATCAAAACAAGGTGTCTCAATAATGAAAGTGGTTTTAGCTGTTGTAGTGATTGCATGTGTGGTGTTTTACTTCTTTACCTCAATGAACAACCAAAAAGCGGCCAAAGAAAATATCGCTTTAGGCAATGCATTCCTTGCCGAGAATAAACTAGAAGACGGCGTAACAACCACAGTATCAGGCCTGCAGTATCAAGTACTTGAAGCGGGTACTGGCACAGTACATCCAAAGGCTAGCGATACCGTTACCGTGCATTATCATGGCACCCTAATTGATGGCAGTGTATTTGACAGTTCAGTTGAGCGTGGTGAGCCAATTGCCTTCCCGCTTAACCGTGTGATTAAAGGTTGGACTGAAGGCGTACAGCTAATGGTTGTTGGCGAAAAAGCCCGTTTCTTTATTCCAAGTGAACTTGCCTACGGTAATCGTAGTGCTGGTAAGATTGGCGGTGGCTCAACCTTAATCTTTGATGTTGAATTGATCAGTATCGACTAACACTGATTTATTGATTCTAAAAAACAAAGCCCGAATGGATAACCATGCGGGCTTTTTATTTGATACTGGCAACAGCGTTTTTTTAGTCAAATAAACCTCGTTACTGATAACGAGGCATTGCAAATATTACGCTTCGTAACCAAATGGGTCATCGATTGAGTGCGCAGGCTTGGTGAACCATACTGGGCCTGTTTCACTCATATACTCTTGTTTAAAATCAGGGTCTTCATGGCGCACATCGAACTCCCCTGATATACATCGCGCTTCTTACACAAAAAAATGCCTCGTTACTGATAACGAG